>PLTD01000095.1 GCA_003165335.1 Rhodospirillales bacterium
CGGTGAGACGACGAACTTCACCGACAGCGGGTTGATCAACGGCGACACGGTGACTTCGGTGACGCTGACGGGTTCGGGCGCTGCGACTTCGGCGACGACAGCTGTAGGCACTGTGACCGGCGGGATCACCGCTGCGGCGGCATCGGGGAGCGGGATCGGCAACTATGCGATCACCTACAACCCGGGCGATGTGACGATCACGCCCGCACCGCTGTCGATTACACCGAACAGCACATCCAAGACCTATGGGCAGCTCGTGACCTTTACGGGGACCGAGTTCACCGATACCGGCTTGCAGAACGGCGAAACGGTCGGTTCAGTAACCTTGACCAGCCCGGGCACGCCGACAAGCGCAGGGGTCACAGGTTCGCCCTACACGATCACGGGGACCTCGGCGACCGGCGGGACTTTCACCCCGTCGAACTATACAATCACCTATAATACCGGCCTGCTCACGGTTAACCCCGCGACGCTGACGGTCGCGGCCAATCCCAAGACCAAGGTCTACGGCACCAACGATCCGACCCTGACCTTTACGACGGGCCCGTTCCAGAACGGCGACCCGACATCGACCTTGACCGGTACGCTGACTCGCAACCCGGGCCAGACAGTCGCGGGCGGGCCCTACACAATCAACGAAGGCACGCTGACCGCCGGCCCGAACTACACGATCGTCTATACGCCCTCGACGCTGACGATCACTCCGGCGCCGCTGACGATCACCGCGAACAGCACGTCCAAGGTCTATGGCACCGGGTTGACCTTCAACGGTACCGAATTCACCGATAGCGGCCTGGTTGGCGGCGATACGGTCGGTACGGTCACCTTGACCAGTGCAGGCACGCCGGCCAATGCCGGGGTCGCAGGCTCGCCCTACGGCATCACGCCTTCGGCAGCGACCGGCGGCACCTTCACGCCGTCGAACTACACGATCAGCTATGTGCCCGGCGCGCTGACGGTCACGCCTCTGCCGATCGATGTGGTCGGTACACGGGTCTATGACGGCCAGCCGGATGTTACAGGAACCATCCTGACGCCCACCAATCTGGTACCCGGCGACAGCGTGTCGATCACCGGGACAGGCACTTTGGGCGGCAAGGATGTCGGCGTTCAGACGATCACCGGACCCGGCACATTGACCCTGATCGGAACCAGCGCGGGCAATTACACCACGAACGGCGGCACTTCGGCGGTGACGATCACGCCGTTCCCTGTCATTCTGCTCGGCACCCGGGTCTATGACGGTCTCAAAGACGGCAATGCCGGCATTCTGGCGGTCACCAATGCCTTCCCGGGCGACACGGTCAGCGTGGCCTCCGGCACCAGCACCATCGCCAGCAAGAACGTCGGCGCCGAGACGATTACCAATTTCGGGACTCTCGTTCTGGGGAACAACACTGCCGGCGATTACACGCTGGTCGGAGCGAGCGGTCTGGTAAATGTGACGCCGTTGAGCCTGACCGTCACCGCCGTGCCGACGACTAAGACCTATGACGGCACAACGACGTCAACGGGCACGCCGATCATCACCTCCGGGATGCTCGTCACCACCGACACGGGCAGCTTCATCCAGCAGTATGGCACAAAGAACGCTGGCACCGGGCTGACGCTCACGCCTTCGGGGTTTGTGACCGACGGCAACGGCGGCAATAACTATATTGTCACCTATGTGCCGGTCACGACCGGGGTCATCAACCCGTTGGCAGTTGTGTTGCTGGGTACGCGGCTTTACGACGGAACGACCAACGCGATCGTGACGACGAGTAATATCGTGATTACGAACCTTATCCCGGGCGACAGCGTGACGCTGGGCGGCGCCGGATCTGTCATCTCGCCTGCCATCGGCAGCGAGACGATAACCGACTTCACGGGCTATTCTTTGGCTGGCACGGTGGCCGGCAATTACACGCTCATCGGTGCGACGGGTATCGTTAACATAACACCTGCTATGCAGATAACTCTGACGATTATACCGGGTACCGAGACCGCATCGGGCAATGGTACGACCAGCGCAACGCCGGGCGCCACCACTGCATATAACGGCGGCCTTCTGACCCTGACGCCCCAGCAGAACGGTGTCGTGACCGGGACTATCGCCACGATTAACGGGAGCGATTATCATCCCGACTCGCAGCTTGGATGCACTATCGGTTCGGCCGGCTGTCTTCAAAACGGCGTTGCGCCGTCGACCACCAGTGCCCCGCAGTAATGCGGGGCGCAGGCCAGGTCGCGGAAGCCTTGGGTGGTGGAGTATCTGATCAACAAATTTTAGCGTTTCGATACTAAATCGATAATTCTGGAAGTGCCTATCCCTATGAATCTCTTACCCTATTTGCGGCCCATTCGGGTCCTCGGGCCGATTATGTTGTTGAGCAGCGCAGCCAACCCTCAGGCATTCGCCGAAATCAACGCCTTGCCCGCACTTCCTTCGGCCACGAACCCTCTCGTTCATGTCGACTATTCGCCCGACGTCACGACGACGCCCATGGGGCGGACCAGCGATCATGCGCTTCCGCAAAGCATGACTCAGCCGACCGTGCCGATGCTGCCCGACACCTCAAAGGTCGTGGGACCGAATTCGAAAACGCCGGCAGGGCCAAAGCAGGAAGATCACGTCATCCTGGCCAATTTGAAGGGGCTGGTGCTGATCGACAGCACGAAGGCTTTCAAACCGGGAGGCGTCAAAGCCAGCGGCGTTGTCGCCAACAACCTGCCGATGCTCGACGACCCGGCTATACACAAGCAGCTGGAAGATTTTATCGGCAAGCCACTGACTCAGGCGTCGGTCCAGAATCTGGGCCAGATAATCGTCAACTGGTACCGGGAAAAGAAATATCCGTTCGTCGATGTCGCCGTACCGGCCGGACAGGATGTGACCAACGGCGTTGTTCAGGTGGTGGTCACCGAATCGCGCCTCGGCAAGATCAACGCACGGGGCAACTACTGGTTTTCAAGCAAATTTCTTGAAAGCCAGGTTCGGCTCGCCCAGGGCGACCGGATCAATATCGAAAATCTTGAAGAAGATAAGAACTGGATCAACCAGAACCCGTTCCGCCTGGTCAATATTGTCGCCAGCCGCAGCGACCAGCCTGGCGTCACCGACCTAACCGTCGATACGATCATCGAGAAGTTCCCTCTGCGCGCCTATGCCGGCTACTCCAATTCGGGCACGCCGTCGCTGGGCCACGACCGATGGGACCTTGGCTTCATCTGGGGCAATGCGCTCTGGCACGACGATCAATTCTCCTACCAGTTCACGACCAGCGACGATTTCTGGCATGACAGGGAAAAATTCCCAAGCTTGCCCAACGATCCGCAATTCGTTGGCCATACATTTAACTACGCATTGGCTCTGCCTTGGCGCGACAAGCTTCTGTTCTATGGCTATTACATCGAAGCCCAACCCAAGCTCGACCCATTTTTCCGCCAAGCATTCGGAGAAAACGGCACGGATTTTTCACTCGGTGCTCGATATTCCGCACGTTTGCCTTCGACCCGGAAGTTTGACGAACATGTCGAAGTCGGGTTCGAGTTCAAGAGCAGCAATAATAATGTGGTCTTTGGTGCCACACCCATTCCGGGCCAAGCCGCAACCGAGATCGATCAATTTGTTGCCGAATATGACGCGACTATGCGCGACGACTATGGCCAAACCGAACTTAGTAACTCTGTGACTTTCAGTCCAGGTGGACTCTCCGGCCTAGACTCGTCGGTGCTGTATCAAGCGCAGACCGGGCAAGCTAATTCCAAGCAGATTCACGCCAGCTATATTTACGATCATCTGGTCGTAACCCGGGTTACCGGGCTTCCGCTTAATAGCGATACGGCCAAGAGCCTTGGTTGGTTCGGCGGGGTCACATCGATCACCAAGCTGGTAGCGCAGGTCTCAGACGGTAACCTTCTTCCCAGCGAAGAGCTCGGCGCCGGCGGCGCGGCCAGCGTTCGCGGCTATGACGAGCGCGCGGCCAACGGCTCGCAGGGGATATTACTCAGCGAAGAGTTCCGCACGCCGGCCTTCAGCCTGGCGAAGCAATTCTACAACACGAACAGCCCTTGGAACGATCAAACCCAGCTTGGCGTGTTCTATGACTTCGGCAGTGTTTCGAACAATAACCTGATCCCCAACTCACCGAGCAGCTACCAGCTTTCCAGCGTCGGCCTAGGCCTGCATCTGCTCTCCGGGCCAGACCAGAATGTTCGCCTTGACCTCGACTATGGCTTCCAGCTGCATAAACTGCCGGGCGCCACGGAAGACAGTCAGTTCGGCCATATCGCTATTACCGTAGCCTATTAGACGAGTCAGTTATTCAGCTTGCGGGCGGCCCGGTCTTTGCTCAAGATTCCAAGGGTATAGACATCCCGAGTCGGGGAGGCCGGGTGGCTCGTTTTACCGCGCTTTGCGCCATAATCCTTATATCGATCCTTCAAACTCCGCAGGCGTTCGCCGCAATGGCTGCGGACGGATCGAATCCTGTGCCTTCCACTGGAACGAATCCGGCGCCTAAGGCAGCCAAGCCCAAGGTTGTCGCGCCGAAGGCGGGAGAGGTTAAGGCCTCAGCAGCAAAGCAGGATCAACCGGCGAGGGCCAATCCGCCGGTCGCGACAGCTCCGACTGCTGCAGCGGCCGTTGCATCGAAACCGGCGGACGACAAAAGCGACGGGTCGAAGCCGGTCGAGACCAAGGCCGCGCCGCATTTTGCGTCGTTGCGTCCAGACAAAGTTTTTCTACGCAGCGGACCCAGCGCCGATTTTCCGGTTCAATGGGTCTTCGTGCGGCGGGGCCTGCCAGTCGAAATTCTCGCGACCTTCGACATCTGGCGCAAAATCAGGGATTTCGACGGCACCGAGGGCTGGGTCCATCAACAGATGCTGACTGCGCGACGCAGTGTCCTTGTCACCGGCGGGATTCGTGACTTGCGTCACGACCCCGACCCTGCCAGCGCGGTTGTCGCGCAGCTAGAGGCCGGCGTGGTTGCCGCTGTTTCCCACTGCAACCCCGGCTGGTGCGAAGTGAAAGCCGGCGGCTACAAGGGATGGATAAATCGCGGCGATGTCTGGGGCTTGGAGCCCGACGAGATTATTCCGTAAGCGACGTCAGGTGATGTCGACCCGCAGTCGTGAGAGGCGCGAGGTTTGGATGTGCCAGGCGCCGTCCAGTTTGCGGTAGGTTTCGTGATAATGACCGTAGCCCTGCAGGGTCTTGATCGGTCCGCCTTCGGGCCAGCGCAGAATATCCTCCATCGCCCAGATGCCCTTTGCCCAAGTCGGCGACGTCACTTCGATTTCCGGCATATGGCCGTGGTGTACCGTCACCAGATCCAGGACCGCGTTGCGGATGAAAGCGCCGATGGCGGTCGCACCATGCACGAGGCCTTCGGCGGCTTTACTCTTGTCGGCCGCCTCCCCGCGCATGTCCAATTCGCCGTCCGGTGAAAAAACCGCCGTCAGCCCGGCCCAATCCTTGGTATCCATACAGCGGAAATAGCATGCTTTCAGTTGGTGAATCTCTTCGATCGCCATCAGCCGTTCCAAGTCGGTCATCGCCCCATATCCTCCCAATTTTGCGCCGCCCTTCTTAGGGGCTGGCGATCCGGCGCGCGAATGAATAGTTTGCGCGTGAATAATCTGCCGGGAAGCGTGGCCCCTGCCAATTCCGGATTTGGGCGGTTTTCAAAATCGCCTCGTTCTCGACCACGCTTGTTAAGGGAAGGACATTTCATGGCTTCGAAAAGTCGCAAGGTCATCATCACCTGCGCCGTCACCGGCTCGATCCATACGCCCTCTATGACGCCGTACCTGCCGATCACCCCCAATGAAATCGCCGAGGGCGCTATCGGCGCGTGGGAGGCCGGGGCCTCGATCCTCCATCTTCATGCGCGCAACCCCGAGGATGGGCGACCCAGCCCGGACCCGGCCCTGTTTATGGAGTTCTTGCCGCGCATCAAACAAACGACTGACGCGGTGATTAATATCACCACCGGCGGCGGCCATGGGATGAGCCTGGACGAACGGATTGCCGCGGCGATGGCGACAAAGCCCGAAATGGCGTCGCTCAATATGGGCTCGATCAATTTCGGCCTGTTTCAGGCGCTGGACAAGCCGCGCGAATGGCAGCACGCTTGGGAGCCCGCCTATCTGGAGATGACGCGCGATTTCATCTTCCGCAACACCTTCAAGGATATCGAATATGTGCTGAAGACCCTGGGCGAGGGCTGCGGCACGAAATTCGAGTTCGAATGCTACGACATCGGCCATCTCTATAATCTGGCGCACTTCCTCGATCGCGGGTTGGTGAAGGGGCCTCTATTCATCCAGTCGATCTTCGGGATTCTGGGCGGCATCGGCGCAGACACGGAAAATCTCGCCCATATGCGGCGCATCGCCGACAAGTTGTTCGGCGATCAGTACCAATGGTCGGTGCTTGCCGCCGGGAAGCACCAGATGAGCTTCGTGACCCAGGCAGCCCTGCTTGGCGGGAACGTGCGCGTGGGCATCGAAGACAGCATCTATGTCGGCAAGGGCCAGCTGGCCCGGTCCAATGCCGAGCAGGTTGCCAAGATCCGCCGAATTCTAGAGGAACTGAGCCTCGAGATTGCGACCCCGGAAGAGGCGCGGCAGATGCTGGATCTCAAAGGCGCCGACCAGGTCGGGTTCTAAGATAAGAGGAAATTGATAATGGCAGGTCTTTATTTCGACGAGCTGGAGGTTGGGCGAAAGTTCGTCCACGACATTCGGCGCACCGTCACGGAAACCGATAATCTTCTGTTCACCACGCTGACCCACAATCCGCAGCCGCTGCATCTCGATATCGAGTTCTGCAAGGAAAACAGCGAGTTCGGGGAAATTCTGGTTAACAGCATTTTCACCTTCGGGCTGATGATCGGCGTGTCGGTCGGCGATACGACATTGGGCACCACGGTCGCCAATCTGGGCATGGACGGGGTCAAGTTTCCCAAGCCGGTGCGTATCGGCGACACGTTGCGCAGCGAGACTGTCGTGCTCGAAAAGCGCGAGAGCAAGTCGCGGCCCAACGACGGTATCGTCGTGTTCGAACATCGCAGTTTCAATCAGAAGGGCGAAGAAGTCGCCTATTGCCGCCGTTCGGCATTGATGAAGAAGAAGCCGGCATGATTCCGCGCTCACTGCTGTTTGCGCCGGGCGACAGCGACCGAAAGATGGAAAAGGCTTCGGCGTCCGGCGCAGATCTGGTCATTCTCGATCTGGAAGATTCGGTCGCCGAGCCGCGCAAGGTGATTGCCCGCGAGGCGGTGTTGGCCTTCCTGAACGCCACGCCGGATCGCAGCAAGAGGGAACTGTGGGTGCGTATCAACGCACTGTCGTCGCCCCAGGGCCTGCCCGATCTGGCCGGGGTCGTCGCCGGCCATCCAGACGGGATCATGCTGCCGAAACCGGATTCCGGGGCGGATGTGACGCTTTTGGATAATTATCTCAGCGCCTTGGAAACGGCTGCGGGGCTGCCGGTCGGCGGCATCAAGATCATCCCGGTCGCAACCGAGACGGCGCCCTCGCTGTTTGCCTTGGGAACCTATGCCAAGGCCAGCGCGCGCATGACCCTGATGACATGGGGCGCTGAAGATATCGCAGCCGTGGTCGGCGCCAGCGCCAACCGCGACGCGGACGGCAAGTACGATCCGCTTTATGAGTTGGCGCGGACACTGTGCCTTGCCGCCGCAGCTAATGCGGATGCGGCAGCGATCGACACGGTCTATACGAATTTCCGCAACCCGGAGGGTTTGGAAGAGGAATGCAGGCGGGTGCGCCGCGCTGGTTTCCAGGGCAAGATCGCCATCCATCCCGACCAGATCGCGATCATCAACGACGCCTTTACGCCCAAGCCCGAGGAAATCGCCTTTGCCAAGCGGGTGGTCGATGCCTTCGCCGCAAATCCGGGCATGGGTACCGTGGGTATGGAAGGCAAGATGATCGACATACCGCATCTCAAACAGTCAAAGAAGATTCTGGCTATCGCCGAACGGCTGGGCGTCGTCCCGGCCTGACAAAAAAACTTTCAATGGAGGAAATAATGTCGTTTACGGGTAATAAAATTTTGGTGACCGGCCCCACCGGGCAGGTCGGTTTCGTCGTCGCCAAGGCCTTCGCCAAGGACAATGAGGTTTGGGGCGTTGCGCGTTTTTCGGATGAGAAGAAGAAAAAGGCGCTTGAAGACGCCGGAGTGCGCTGCGTGACGGCAGACCTCGAAAAGGGCGACTTCTCATCGATCCCGAAGGATTTCGATTATGTGATCCACCTCGGCGTCTTCCGCGCCGCGGGCGACGATTTCGATCTCGACTTCCGCAACAATGCCGAAGGTACCGGCCTGCTGATGAGCCATTGCCGCTCGGCCAAAGGCTTCCTCGCCTGCTCGACCACCGGCGTCTATCAGGCCAACGGCCATAATCTGCTGAAGGAAACCAGCGAGCTTGGCGACAATCATCGCACGATGATGACGACCTATTCGATCACCAAGATCGCGACAGAGGCGGTGGTGCGGTTTGCGGCGCGCGAATTCAACCTGCCGACCGTCATTCCGCGGCTGTGCGTGCCCTATGGCAACAACGGCGGCTGGCCCTATTATCACCTGCTGGCGATGAAGCATGGTCATGCGATCGCGCTCCATCCCGACAAGCCCTCGCTCTATTCGCTGATCCACGAGGACGACATCGTCGCCTCGATCCCGGCCTTGCTGAAGTCGGCGTCGGTTCCGGCCAATATCGTCAATTGGGGCGGCAGCGAGACCGTCGCGATCGAGGATTGGACCGCCTATCTGGGCAAGTTGACGGGCGTGGAGCCCAAGCTGGAATATACCGACAAGGGCACGTTGGAGAGCGTAATGGTCGACGCCACCAAGATGCTGTCGATCACCGGGCCGTTCAAAACCGACTGGAAAGTCGCCATGCGCCGCATGGTCGAAGCCAAAAATCCGGAGTGGCTGGTCTAAGCAAATCGGGGCGGGTTGCCGTGTCGTAATCCGCCCCCGGTCGCTTAGAACGGAATAGAAATCTCGGCTGGCGGGCGGATCGTTGTGCGGCGCATGAAGCGGATCTGATCCGCGGGGAAGCGGTCGCGGCGATGGAGCACGCGGGCATTGTCCCACAGCACCGCATCGCCCGGCCGCCATTTATGTTGATAGACGAGGTCGGGGCTGGTGATCGCCGCCGTCAGTTCGGTGAGCAGCGCGTCGCTCTCAGCGGCCGGCAATCCTTCGATATGGGTGACGACGGTCGGCGCCAGATAGAGGCTCTTGCGCAGCGTAATCGGATGGGTTCTCACGATCGGATGGGATTCGATCCGCGCGCTGCGCCGACGCTGGAATTCGTCGGCCTTCAGCCCATAGTCCGCTGTCACCTTGCCATGGTCATGCACGGCCTTGAGGCCGCAAATCCGCTGTTTGACCTCCCCCGGCAGTCGGTCATAGGCCGCAGCCGCATCCGCCCAATAGGTATTGCCGCCGTCCGCAGGCACCTCGATCGCGAACAGCAGAGAGCCCAGCGCCGGACGCGGCAGATAGGTCTGGTCGGTATGCCATTCCAGGTCGTCGTTGGAGAGCGCATCGGCCGGTAGGTCCAAATCCCGGCGGTTGGTGACATAGAGAAGCTGGGGGTGGGTTTTCGAGTTGAAATCCTGGCGGCCATGAATCTCAAGTTCCCCGAACATTTGGCTGAAAGCCACTTCGGCGGCCTCGTCGAAATCGAGATCGCGGAACAGCAGGATGCCGTATTGGAACCAGAGCTGGTTGAGGACCTTGGAAAGCCAGGCGGGGTTGCCGACGATACCGGTCGCGCCGACGACCTCGGCGCCGAAGTTGGGCGTCAGGGCCCTGATTGCCAGCGGCGCATCCCGATAGATGCCGTCGTCGATGCCTTGCGATTCGTCCCGCATTCCGGCCTCCCAGCCTCCGGTCGAAGAGGGTCTTATCGGCTAGGGTTGCGCACCCTGACCGAGACTAGTTTGCCGCCCTTTTCGCCAGATATTCCACCCGCAGTTCGCGCTTCAGGACCTTGCCCGCCGCTGACAGGGGCAATGGCTCGGTGCGCAGTTCGACGCTGCGCGGGCATTTGTAATGGGCGATTTTCGACCGGCAATGGGCGATGATTTCGGCGGCATCCGCGGTTTCGCCTGGGTGGAGAATGACGATGGCGTGGACCGTCTCGATCCATTCCTCGTGCGGGATGCCGATCACGGCGCAGGATTGGACCGCCGGGTGCTGGGCGATGATGTTCTCGACCTCGACCGAATAGATGTTCTCGCCGCCCGATATGATCATGTCCTTCACGCGGTCGACGATATAGACGAAGCCGTCCTCGTCCATGAAGCCGCCGTCGCCGGTATGCATCCAGCCGCCCTTCAGCGCCTTGGCAGTTTCTTCGGGCCAGTTCCAATAGCCCAGCATCAGGTTGGGCCCTCGCATCAGAAGCTCGCCGATTGTGCGGCGGGGCACCGGATTGTCGTTTTCGTCGACGATCTCGATCTCGACCCCGGCGATCGAGCGGCCCGCCGCCTTATGTCTGCCGATCTCGCGATTCTTCCCCAACAGGTTTTCGTGTCGCAGAACTGCGGCCAAAGGCGACAGTTCGGTCATGCCATAGCATTGGACGAATTTCGTATTCGGCAACGCGGCCAGGGCCCGGTTGAGCAGCGCCTCGGTAATCGGCGATGCGCCGTAGAGAATCTGGGTGAATGACGAGGTGTCGTAATCCTTGAATTTGGGATGCTCGATAAGCCGCTGGATCATCGTCGGGACCAACAGGCTTTCGGTCACGCCTTCCTTTTCGATGGCCTTGAGGATCAGCTCGGCGTCGAAGCCCGGCATCAGAACGGTTGTTGCGCCACTCGCCATGCAGGAGACGAAGGGCCAGATGCCGCCGGTATGGAACATCGGCATCGCGGTCATATAGATCGCGTTCTCGGTGAACAGACCGTCGGCCAGGCTCGACACGCCGCAGGCGACCGAATTGGCATGGCTCAGCATCACGCCCTTGGATCTGCCGGTCGTGCCGCCGGTATAATTGATGGTGAACAGGTCCTGGCCGGTACGCCCGACGTCGGCCGCAGGCTCGGACGAAGCGATCAGCTCTTCATAGCCGAACATGCCTTCGGGGCAGGGGCCTTCGCCCGCGAAGATGACGCGGATGCCCAGTTCGCTCGCCAGGGCGCGGCCGATCTCGAGGTTGCCGTCGTCCAGCAACAGCAGCTTGGGCGCGGATTCGCGCACCGCGTCGCGCAGTTCGTTGATGCTCCAGCGGAAGTTCAGCCCGACGATGACGCCGCCGATCCAGGGTGTTGCGATCAGCGTTTCGGAATAGCGGTCCGAATTATCCATGATGGCCGCGACGCGGTCATCCGACCCGACGCCCAGCGCGGCAAGTCCGCCGGCCAGGCGGGTCACGCGGTCGTGGAACTGCGACCAGGTCTGGCGGCGGTCACCGAAAATCAAGGCTGTGTGGTTGGCGCGGATCTGCACCGCACGCCGCAACAGATACGAAAGGCCCATCAGATCCCCTTAAACTTCCTGTCTTCGGCTAAATTCGGCGGCTCAGCGCTTCAGAAGCTCGCCGCTGATGATCAGCTTGCGAACCTCGGTCGTGCCTGCGCCGATTTCGAGCAGTTTCGTTGCCCGGAACAGCCGATTGATTTCCGATTCCCATATATAGCCGCTGCCGCCGTGAATCTGCACGGCCTCATCCAAAACCTTATTCATGGTTTCGGCCGTATACATCACCGAGGCCGCGGTCAGGGCATGGATTTCGCCGCGTCCGCCTTCGCCGGCCTCGACCGCATTGGATGCCGCCAGCACGCGGTAGTTGAAGGTCCGCATGGTTTCCACCCAGACATAGATGTCCGCCAGCTTGGACTGGATCATCTGGAACTCGGAAATCGGCCGCCCGAACTGCACGCGGGTCCTGGCATAGTCGATACAGAGTTCCAGCGCCCGCTCGGCGATGCCGAGACAGATCGGGGAAATCATCGCCCGCTCGAGATCGAGACCGCTCATCACGATCGCGACGCCGCGATTTTCCTCGCCCACCAGATTTTCTGCCGGCACGCGGCATTCGTCGAACACCAGTTCGGCGGTTTGGCTGCCGCGGAAGCCCATCTTGGTCAGCTTTTGCGCCACCTTAAACCCCGGAAAGTCCTTCTCGATGATGAAGGCGGAGATTCCGTGGGCGCCTTTCTCAGGCGCGGTCTTGGCGTATACCAGCAGGATGTCGGCGATCGGACCGTTGGTGATGTAAATCTTGCTGCCGTTTAGAACATAATGGTCGCCGTCTTTGCGCGCGGTCGTGCGCATCGAGCCCAATGCGTCGGATCCCGCCCCCGGCTCGGTCAAGCCAAGGCCGCCGATCAGCGTACCGTCGCTCAACCCCGGCAGATATTTCGCGCGCTGCGCAGGATTGGCGTTGCGGTAGATATTATTGGCGCAGAGATTCTCGTGCGCGACCCAGGATAGGCCCAGCGCATGGTTCCAGCGCGAAAAGGCCTGCAGGATAAGCCCGCTCGTGAACAGGTCGCTGCCGATGCCGCCGAATTCGGGCGGCGTCGTAATGCCGAAATATCCATCTCTGCCCAGCTTGCGGAACGCGGCGTCCGGCCACCACTCTTCGTCGTCCATCTTGCGCGACAGGGGATAGAGTTCATTGCGGGCGTAAAAGTCCGCGGTGTCGAGCACTTCGCGCTGATCTGCGGAAAGCTCGAAGAGCGACGTCGCATTCGGCAGTGCGGCGGACGATATCTCTGATTGGCTCATAAGGAATCCCCAAGGCGATTTTCAGGCCGCCGAAATTGTGCGGCGAAAATTAATGAGCCTCCCTCATCATGTCCATCTGTTTCTCGATTGCCGAGCCGCAGGCCCATATGCTAACGGCTATGCGCCGCAGGGGTTTTACGCAGAATTTTGGGGAAGTCTCGGAAATTGGACTGGAATGAGTTGCGCTCATGAACGGCAGTATAATCGTCGGCGCAGCCCTCATTGCCGGACCATGTTCTGCGCGCCGGTGACGCGATGAGAAACGCCCAAGCCGTTTCCAATATTCAACCGCGCCGGCAGATCTATCGCCTGCCGCGGGCGCAGCGCGTCGCCGACATCATGCTGACCGCGCGGGCGGTTTTTCGTGAAAAAGGCTATAACGACGCCGTCATCGCGGAGATAGCCCTGCGGGCGGGCGTCGTGGAAGGTACCGTCTATCGTTATTTCGCCGGTAAGCGCGATCTGCTGATCAAGGTCGTGGAACATTGGTACGAAGAAATGCTGACCGACTATGACCGGCAGCTTCACGGTATTCGTGGCACCTGGAACAGACTGCGCTTCATGATCTGGCGCCATCTGACGGTCATCCATAACGACCCGGCGATGTGCAGACTGATCTTCAATGAATTGCGGTCGGGCGCGGAATATCGCGAGACGGCGGTCTTCGAATTGAATCGCGAATATACCAACCGGACGCTCGCCATCGTGCAGGACGCGATGGACAGCGGCGAGTTTCGCGGCGGCATTCCTCTGCGGATCGTGCGGGATATGATCTATGGCGGCGTCGAGCATCACATTTGGGCGTTTCTGCGCGGCGAAGGCGATTTTTCGCCGGAAGAATCGGCCGACGGCATCACGGATATTATCTATCGCGGTCTGGTCAGACCGGGCGCGGCCATCGATCGCGGAGAACAAGCGATCCGGCGTCTGGAAGAAGTCGCCGAAAGACTTGAGCAGGCCTCGGCGCTTGTTCCTGAAATTTCTCGTACAATTGGAAATGCCTCATGTTGAAAAAGGTTCTTATCGCCAATCGCGGTGAAATCGCCTGCCGGGTGATTCGCACATGTCGGAAGTTGGGGATCGCCACAGTCGCGATCTATCATCACGAGGATCGGCTGGCGCCGCATGTGAAACTGGCCGACCAGGCGATCCAGCTGAAAGGCGATGTGCCGACCGCATCCTATCTCGATCAGCATCAAATCATCACGATCTGCCAGGAAAATGGCGTCGACGGCATTCATCCTGGATATGGTTTCCTGTCGGAAAATGCCGGTTTTGTCGAAAAGGTGATTGCCGCGGGCATCGTCTTTATCGGCCCGGACGCGACCAGCATGCGGCTGATGGGCGACAAGATCCGATCCCGAGTGTTCGCCGCGGAACATGGCGTACCGGTGGCACCCAGTGCGATGCAGGAAGGCGATCTCGACAGTTTCCTGGTCCAGGCTGAGGCGGTCGGCTTTCCGCTGCTGATCAAGGCTTCGGCAGGCGGCGGCGGCAAAGGCATGAAAATCGTCCGCAGTGCGTCCGAGCTTCGGGAACAGATCACTACCGCAGCCAACGAGGCGCAGCGCTATTTCGGCGACAGCCGAGTCTATGCCGAGCGGCTGGTGGAACTGCCGCGCCATATCGAGGTGCAGGTGCTGGGCGACGGCAAGGGCAATGTCGTTCATCTCTTCGAGCGCGAATGCTCACTGCAGCGCCGCTATCAGAAGATCGTCGAGGAATCGCCCGCGCCGAACCTGCCCAAGGCTCTGCGCGACCGGATATGCAATGCCGCGGTCGAGTTGGCCAAGGCCGCTAAATACAAGAATGCCGGGACCGTCGAATTCATCCTGGGCGCCGACGGCGAGTTCTACTTCCTTGAGATGAACACCCGCCTGCAGGTCGAACATCCCATTACCGAAGAGGTCGTCGGGGTCGATCTGGTCGAGGCGCAGCTCAAAATCGCGGCCGGCGAGGGTATTCCTTTCGAGCAGTCCGATCTGAAGCAGACCGGCTGGGCGATCGAGTGCCGAATCAATGCCGAAGAGCCCGAGAAGGATTTCCGCCCGGCCATCGGCCGTATCGGCCGGTTGCGCTCGCCGGAAGGCGAGGGCGTGCGTTTCGATGCCGGCATCGTCGAGGGACAGGCTGTGACCCCCGCCTTCGACTCCATGCTGGCAAAGCTGATCACCTATGGCGCGACGCGGGCCGAAGCGGTCAGCCGCATGGAAAAGGCGCTGACCGAATTGGTGCTGCTGGGTGTGCCCAACAATATCGATTACCTGGCGCGCATCATGCGCAATGCCGAGTTCCTGTCGGGTAAGCTTCACACCGGTTTCCTGCCGCAGGAAGCCGAACGACTGGCCGCGCCGGAACCATCGCCGGACGAGCAGATCGCCGCCGTTCTCGCCGCCGCCTTCCTCGATGTGGATTTCCGCCGCATCGTCTACGCCATCCCCGAGCCGTACGCCTCCATCGGCTTCTGGCGGAATTAAGGACAAAGTCATGTCTTATGAAATGCTTCTGAACGAGCAGGATGTCTCGCTCGAAATCCTCGCCCGCCGCCCCGATCTGAGGATCAAAAGCGGCGATCATGTCCATACCGTTACCGAGGTTGCGACCACAGGCGCCGCTTTCGAAGTCACGATCGACGGCAAATCTTTCAGCGGCTGGCGCTATGCGATCGGCGACGAAGTTTTCGTCCGCCTGGGCACGCGCAGCTTTATCGTCGGTCTGCCCCAGGCCCAGCTGCGCGCCCATTCCAAGGGTGCGGGCCATGACGCGCTGCATGCGGACATGCCGGGAACGGTAATCGCGATCCACACGCAGGTCGGCGCCGAAGTCAAAGCCGGCGACAAGCTGATCACCATTGAAAGCATGAAACTGCAGGTCGGGTTGGTGGCCTCACGCGACGGCATGATCGAAGGCATCCATGTCCCCGCCGAAACGGCGTTCGATCGCGGCGCGCTGCTGATCTCGCTCGTGCCCCTCGTTATTCCAGAAGCCCCGAAGGCCGCCAAATGACCATTCTGAAATCCTCGCTGAATACGAGCTCCGAAGAATTCCGCACGCGCTATGCCCACAATAAGAAGCTGGTGGCCGAGCTTCGCGAGATGCAGCATGTGGCGCGAATGATCCGCCCGCAGCGCGATCTGGACCGGCTGGCCAAGCAGGGCAAAATGCTGCCGCGCGAGCGGCTGGAAAAACTGCTCGACCCGGGCACGCCTTTCCTCGAATTTTCCACTCTGGCTGCTAACCGCGCCTACAATGGCGAATCGCCGAGCGCCAGCTGCATTACCGGCATCGGTACGATCTCGGGCCGCGAAGTCGTGATCCATGCCGACGATTCCAGCGTCAAAGGCGGCGCTTGGTATCCTTTGACGGTGAAGAAGATCGTTCGCGCTCTGGAGATCGCCTTGGAGAACCATCTGCCGATGGTTCATCTGTGCGACAGCGCCGGCGGCCAGCTCCAGCTTCAGTCCGACCTGTTCCCGGACAAATATCTGGCCGGCCGGATGTTCCGGAATCAGGCGATGATGAGCAAGTACGGTATCAAGCAGTTGGCGCTGGTCTTCGGCCAATGCACGGCCGGCGGCGCTTATATTCCGGGGCTGTGCGACTATAACGTCATCGTGCGCGGCACCGGCGCCGTATTCCTGGGCGGCCCGCCTTTGGTCAAGGCCGCGACAGGCGCAATCGTGACTTCGGAAGAGCTCGGCGGCTGCGATATGCATACCCAGGTCTCGGGCACTTGCGACTATCCCGCCGACACCGAGGACGAGGCCATCCGTATCGGCCGCGATATCGTGGCCCAGTGGGAGCTGCCGAAGAAATGGTCGATCCAGCAGGCAGCGGCCGAGCCGCCGCTCTATGACCCCGACGAACTCTACGGCATCATCCCAGACGATATCAAAAAGGGCTTCGAGATGCGCGAAGTCATCGCCCGCATGGTCGATGGCAGCCGTTTCCATGAATATCAGCCGGCCTATGGCAATACGCTGGTTTGCGGCTTCGCCAATATCTGGGGCTACAAGATCGGCATCCTGGCCAATAACGGCATCCTGTTTAACGACAGCTCGCTCAAGGCCGCACACTTCATGGAGCTGTGCAACCAGAACAACACGCCGCTCCTATTCCTTCAGAACATCACCGGCTTCATGATCGGCACGGAATACGAGCGCAAAGGCATCACCAAGGACGGCGCCAAGATGATCATGGCGCAGGTCGGCAGTCATGTGCCGAAATTTACCGTCATGTGCCATGCCTCGTTCGGTGCCGGCAATTACGGCATGTGCGGCCGTGCCTATGACGGGCGCTTCCTGTTCACCTGGCCGAACCATCAGATCGGCGTCATGGGCGGCGAGCAGGCGGCCAATACGCTGGCCGAGGTCAAGTTGATGCAAATGAAGCGCAACGGGCTGGAAGTGAACGAGGACATTCTGACCGAGGTCCGCAATCAGACGCTGAAGGCCTATGAAACCCAGACCAGCGCCTATTTCTCGACGTCGGAACTGTGGGACGACGGCATCCTCGACCCGGTCGATACACGTAACGCGCTCGGCATGGCGATTTCCGCTTCGCTGAATGCTCCCCTGGGCGACCGGGGTTACGGTGTGTTCCGGATGTGACCCAGATGCATGGTTTCCGCCTGGAGGCGAAAGACGAGTATCCGCATCAGCCGGACACCTCGGTCAATTTCAATGAGAGTGTCTATACCAATGCCTTCGATTCGGCTTCGGGAATGGGCGGCTGGATGCGGATCGGCAACCGCGTCAACGAGGGCTATGCCGAGCTTTCGGTCGTGCTTTATCTGCCCGATGGACGGGTCGCCTGCCAGTTCGGCCGACCTGCCATCAGCGCAAACGACAAGTTTGTCGCCGACGGTCTTTCGGCAGAGATCGTAGAGCCGCTTAAGCGGCTGACGATGCGCTATGACGGCGAGTTGTTGCTGCTGGACGATCCAGAAGTGCTGCGCAACCCCAAGCTGCTGGGACAGGCGCCGCGCGTGCCGGGCAAAGTCGTGTTCGAGACGACCGGAATATCGCCGCTTCACGGCGGCGAGCCGCTTTCGGACGCACAGGAGACGATGTATGGCCGCGATTTCTCGCTGGCCCACTTCAACCAGCATACGAAGGTCACTGGTTCGATCCGGGTAGGCGACCAGCAATGGGACTTTACCGACGCGCGCGGCTGGCGGGACCATAGCTGGGGGCCGCGCTATTGGCAGAGCATCTATTGGTATCGGCTGTTTCTCTGCAGTTTCGACAGCGGGCGCGCCTTCATGCTGCTCAAGATCACCGATCAGGCGGGCAAGTCGCGCCGGGTCGGCGTTCTGCTGGTCGACGGGGTCTACGAGGATATTCTCGACATGGACGTCGCGACCGAATGGTCCGACAAACAGGACCCGGTCAAGGTCAAGCTGGGTGTGCGCACCGCCAACCGGCGTGAAATCATCGAGGGTGAGGTGCTGACCATGGCGCCTTTGCGCAACCGCCGCCAGGCCGGTGACGAAATTCTGGTTTCGCGCATCGCCGAGGGCTTTACCCGCTTCACCTGGAACGGCGAAATCGGCTATGGCATGACCGAATATATCGAGCGGATCGAGGATGGGCAGCTCGTCGGCTTTCCGCTTTGATGCTGCCATGAGCGACGGGTTCGACGATATCAGGGCTGCGGTAAAGCGGCGTTTCGGCGACAAGGCCGAGATCGCCAATGTCGTGGTGCCGACCTTGGGCGGCGTCAACCGCACCGTTCTGTTCGATCTGATAGACGGATCAGCGACCCGACGTCTGGTCTCGCGCCAGGAAACCTATTCAGCAGAGGACAGTCCCTTCCTGCCGGCGGCACAGCAGTTCCGGGTCATGAAAGTGGCCTTTGCAGAGGGGGTTCCAGTCCCCGAACCGGTCTTCGAATACGATGCGAACGACGCGATGGGGAGCGGCTTCGTCACGGCCTTCATTGACGGCGAAACGATGCCTCAGCGAATCTTCCGCGGCGCCGCCCCCGAGGCTCGCCTCAAGATCGCGACCGATCTGGCGCGCCTCTTGGCCCGGCTGCACGCAATCGACGTCGCCAAGGTTCCGTTTTTAGAGGTGGTGCCCGATAGCATCGATGTGATCGGCAATTACCTGAGGCTGTTCGACAGCTATGCCGAGGCCCATCCGGCAATCGAGCTGGGGTTCCGATGGCTGGAGCGCAACCGGCCGTCGGCGGGCAGACGGTGCCTTGTGCATGGCGATTTCCGTACGGGAAACTTCATGGTCGGTCCCGATGGTGTCCGCGCTGCGCTGGATTGGGAATGCGCGCATATCGGGCAGGCGATGGAGGATTTCGGCTGGCTATGCGTCAGATCCTGGCGCTTCGGACAAATCGATCTGCCGGTCGGCGGGTTTGCTCCGCGTGCGCCGGTCTATGCCGCCTATGAGGCGGCAGGCGGCGAGCGGGTTGACCCGCAGACAGTTCGATTCTGGGAAATATTCGGTCTCGTGCGTTGGGCGATCTATAATGTCATGCAGGCCTATGCGCATGTCGAGCGCGGCCGGCGCGGGGTTGCATTTGCCGCCATGGGGCGCAACACCAGCCTGGTCGAGTACGAGCTGCTGATGACGCTCGCCGGACATTACAGCTAAGAGGGAAGTGGGCGATGAGCCAGGACCGTCCGTCGATCAACGATATCTTGCTGACCGTTCAGAAGTTTCTGGACGAAACCGGTCCCAAGCTGACCGGTGAGGCGAAATATCATGCTCAGGTTTCTTCATATCTGCTCGGCATCTGTGAACGGGAACTTCGGCTTGCCGGCGATTTCGACCGCAAGGAAGCGGCGCAGCTGTCGGAATTTCTGGGCTCGGACGCACCGCTGGACGCCATGACGGCCGATTTGTGTGCGAACATCCGCGCCGGAAAATATGACGGCAAATTCGATCAGGTCCTGGATCTCGTCCTCGGCCAGACAATCGACAAGGTGAAGGTGGTCAAGCCGGGCCATCTCGCCCCAATGCATCGCGACGCGCATTGAACTGCGCGCAACAAGGGGAACTCTCATGAGCGAAGTACGGATCAAATTTTCGGTGGCCGACAAGGTCGCCCGGATCACATTGGCCAATCCCGCGGGCCGTAACGTGATGGACCTGCAGTTTTGCCGTGAGTTCGGTCAGGCGGCAATCGCCTGCGAAACCAATCCCGATATCAAGGTCATATTGATCGAGGCCGAGGGCGATGTCTTTAGTATGGGCGGGGACATCAACAATTTCCTGGCGAACAAGGATCGCGTCCATGCGCATATCCTGGACATGGCGACTCAGATTCATATCGGCGTCGCAGGACTGCGCCGCGCATCGGCCCCCGTCATTGCCGCGGTCAACGGCATGGCCGCGGGCGGTGCCTTCAGCCTAGTGGCTGGGGCCGATGTCGTGATCGCCAAGCGATCGGCCAAGTTCAACCCGGCCTTCACAAAAACCGGCCTGACGCCCGATGCCGGCGGCACCTATTTCTTCCCGCGCGTAGCCGGCTTCCGCAAGGCTTTCTGGATCATGGCGACGAACCCGACATTGACTGCCGAACAGGCCGCGGAGATCGACCTGGTGACTCAGGTCGTGGACGATGAGACATTCACGCAGGATGTCGAGAGGATCGTGCGTCAGTTCGCCGATTCCGCTCCGGGCGCACTCGCGGGGCTTAAATCCCTGTTCCGCTCCAGCCTGACCAATACGCTGGACGACCAGCTTAACCTCGAGGCCCGCTCGATCGCCGCCCGTTGCGCCGACCCGGCCACGCTGGAACGTTTGATTACATTTATAGGGAAGAAAAAGTAGGGCTCGCGGCCGTCGCACGGTATGAATGCCCGATGCAATCAGAAGCCGCGTCAGGCGCCTATCCCAAAAACCTGAACCGACAAATCCATGGCCTGCGCGGTTTCTCCACGCTCGCGGTTTTTGTCTATCACGTCTATGGCATGGGCATCCTGTGGGGTTTCTGGCCAACGGCACTGGACCCGGTCGCTCCGCTTTTTTCTGCCGGCAAACATGGGGTGGAAATATTTTTCATCATCAGCGGCTATCTGATCACGGGATCGCTGATTCGCCATAAGAGTGCCGAGAAGTTCCTGATCGATCGGGCTATCCGTCTCTATCCGGTCTTTATGACGATTCAACTGCTCGTTTTCGGATTGGGGCCCTTCGTCCATTATAAATGGATGAGCGGCATTTCGCTTTTGGCTTGGTCCCGCGCGTTTATCGAAAATGGCCTGTTCATGCCTGGCATCTTCGACGTGCCTTTGGCGCAGTTGAACGCCTGGTCGCTCAGCTATGAGGCCAGTTTTTACCTGTTGAGTGCAGCCTGCTTCGTCCTGGCCAGGCGGCTGGGACGTTGGCCGGTATATGTCGGGTTGGTGATCATTCTCGCCCTCGCGCTGCCGCACTATCAGCGGGCAATATTCTTCCTGCCGGGTGTCGCGATTTATTTCCTCTCCCGGCGTTCTGCTCTTCAGCTTCCGGGATGGTTCCGGGCATTTTCGCTGCCAGCGATCTTGCTTACCCTGGCGCTTCTGACGACATCTGAAACTCACGCCGGTTTGATCTATGTCGCGTTGATTCCCGCATTTGCCTTCTTTATCAGCGTCGTCGAAGGACAATGCCTGCTGTCACGGCTATTGCGGACGCGGTTTCTGCAATATCTGGGCACGATCAGTTACAGCTTTTATTTATGGTCGCCCGTTGTGACCTATCCGATGAAGATCGTGATTGAAAAAGCTCTACATGGCCGCGTTGACGACAAAGTGAATGTCGTGCTGTTCGCAATTGTCGGCTTTGCCGCGTCGGTCGCGGTTTCGCATATCAGTTACAGGCTATTGGAAGACGGCGTGGGGCGCCGGTTGCACCACTGGGCAGGTTCGCGGCTGGTTGCGGTTCGTCCGGCATGAAATAGGGGAGGCGGGGTCAGGCTTTGGCTGGGCTCAAGCGGATAATGACATCGACACGGGCAAGGTCGGTTCCCGGCGGCGTCGGAGGCAGCTTCGACAATGTCACGTCATCGGCCGGAATGTCGGTCAACTCGCCCGTCCGCTCGAAGAAGAAATGATAATGATCGGCGGAGTTCGTGTCGAAATATACTTTGCCCGGGGCGACCAGAACCTCGCGCAACAATCCGCATTCGGTGAAGCGACGTAGGGTATTATAAACCGTCGCCAGCGATACCGGCACTTTGGCGCGGACAGCCTCATCATGCAGCGATTCGGCGCTGATATGCCGTTCGCCCTGACCGAATACTAGGGAGGTCAGCGCAAGGCGCTGCCGCGTCGGCCGCAAGCGCGCGGCGGATAGCCGTTCTGATGGTGTCGGTGAACTATCTGGCGCTTTCATGAGGCCAATATGGGCCGATTCATCGCGAATTTGAAGCCCAAGGTTGCATAGGCCGCCCGAGGCTCGCTTCCGGCGAGATTAGTCGCCGGTTTGTATCCGCTCAACCAATTGCCCCACGGTCGGAATGAAGCCGTTCGAATAGAACGGGTCGGTCCGGAACCGGTAGGCATTGTGCCCGGCGAACATCAACTGATGCTGAACGTCGTCGGAATGGCTGATGTTCTGGAGTGTCTTCTGAATGCAGTACGACCTGGGGTCGGCCTTTTTGCCCGTGGTGCCGGCCTCGTTTTGCGACCAGTTCGAGAAATGGCAGGCCGACAGACAGCCCATGCAGTTGATCTGGTCCGTCAGAATTTCGTTCGCGTTTTCCGGCGTTACGAAAATCACCGTATTGTCGGGAGTCTTCATGCCCTGACTGAAGCCCTGGGCGACCCAGGCCTCGGCTCGGCTGCGGTCGTGTTCGGTCAGGTAGATCACGCGTCCGCGCCGTCCGATGGGGAACTCCACCGTGTGGTCGCCGACGGGCTCAACCGAGAAAGCTACCTGATGCTCGGCACGCTCCTGCAACTCATGCAGGAACGGGTTCATGACGGCAGACGAGTAAAAGCCGGTGGGGCTGAATTTATTGAGCAGGACATCGCCCGGCTCGAGCGTGCGCAGGCGATCGCGCCAGGCGTCCGAAATCGGGCTTTCCTGGGTCAAAAGCGGGCGGGTGCCGAACTGGAAGGCGATCGGACCCAGATCGGGATTGTCGATCCAGTCCTCCCACTCGCGCAGGTACCACACGCCGCCGGCCACGACGATCGGGATATGACCCAGGCCGAAGCTGCGCATGACTTCGCGCAGTGCCAGTACGCGCGGAAACGGGTCCTCGGGGCGGGCGGGGTCTTCGCTGTTGGACAGGCCGTTATGGCCGCCGGCCAACCAGGGGTCTTCATAGACGACCGCGCCCAGCCACTCGGGGAAGCGATTATAGGCGCGCCGCCACAAGGCATTGAAGGCGCGGCCCGAGGAGACGATGGGATAGTAGAAAACCTTGAACTCGGCGCATAACTCGGCCAGGCGATAAGGCATGCCCGCGCCACAGGTTACGCCGTGAATCAGCCCTTTGGCGCCTTCGAGCACGCCGTTCAGAATGCGTTCGGCGGCCGCCATTTCCCACAGCACATTCATATGGATACGGCCGTTGCCGCCGGCACGCTCATGTGCCACCTGGGCCTGGGTGATGCCGCCGCGAATTGCGTAAGCGATCAGCTCTTCATGCCTCTCGCGCCGGGTACGCCCGTAATAATGCTGCGGAATGAAATTGCCGTGCGCATCGTAGCTGTCGGGATTGACGCCCGAGAAAGTGCCGACGCCGCCCGCCGCTGCCCATGCCCCGGAGCTTTCGCCGTTCGACACGGCGATACCCTTGCCGCCCTCGATAAGAGGCAGAGTCTCTAAACCAGAGATTATGATCGGATTCAACGTCCTCAACGCGGCCCTCCGTCCAGATACACATCCCCGTATCCGGATTCGCTTCGATTCCTACGAATTATATAGGACATATCCTGGAAATAGGGAGTGGACCGCCGACGGGCATCGCACCTTACGGAAATAAAGTGCGATGCCTGTGATGGTGGATCAGCTCGCCTGCTTGGACAGATCCTCGCCGGTCGCCTGATCGACGGCCTTCATCGACAGTTTGATCTTGCCGCGATCGTCGAAGCCGATGACCTTGACCTTGACCTCGTCGCCCATGTTGACGACGTCGCTGGTCTTGTTGACCCGCTGGGGCGCCAGCTCAGAGATGTGGACGAGGCCGTCCTTGGAGCCGAGGAAGTTCACGAAGGCGCCGAAATCGACCACCTTCACGACCTTGCCGGTATAGATCACGCCCAACTCCGGCTCGGCGACGATGCCTTTGATCCAGTTGATCGCACGTTCCGATGCCGCGGCGTCGGACGAAGCAACCTTGACCGTGCCGTCATCGGAAATGTCGATCTTCGCGCCGGTGACTTCGGTGATCTCACGGATCACCTTGCCGCCGGTGCCGA
>PLTD01000037.1 GCA_003165335.1 Rhodospirillales bacterium
GCCGGATGTCGAGCAGTCGACTAAAAAAGGATTTGCGCAGTTCGGACTCAAGGTAGGGGATAAGCTGTTCGCAATGCATCTGCGAAAGGGCAGTCTTCTGCTTAAACTGCCTAAGGCGAGGGTCGACTGGTTAGCCGATTCAGGGGATGGCGAACGATTCGACCCGGGTCATGGTCGGGTTCTAAAGGAATGGATCGCCGTCAGGCCGGATGCGGTCGTCGATTGGTTTGATCTGGCCCGTGAGGCGCTGTCCTTCGTTCGCCAGTCCCCTTCCAGTATCGACTGAGCCGATTACACCGGTAGAAGCGCAATCGCCTTTTGCGCTCGCTCACCATGCCCGCGCTCCTCTTTGCCGTTTTGGCGGAACAGGCGAGCGGCTTCGTCATCACCTAAAGCTGCCGCCCAGCCCTCGTACAGTGCCTCACCGCCAATTTCCCCCTGAGTGATACCGTCGAGCATTTCTTTGGACACGACCAACCCTGCGGGCTTGGTATAGTACGGGTTCTCATCGGGACCAGGGATCGTGAAATCCACGTCAAATACCTGCTTAATCACTCTGACGACGCGGTGGGCATGGCCCATTTCTTCCTGCCCGTTTTTGGACAAAAGAGAGCGGATTTTCGCGGTTGGCGCCGCGTCGGTCAGGGCTGCGTAAAAGCCCTGTCCGGCTGCTTCCAACATAACCATCACTTTGAGGTCATTCAGAGTCGGCTTGGTCACCGTGAAGATATAGTTAGCTGCCTCGGCGGCGTTCTTGGGCATGTCGTCAGAGAGTTCGACCATGGTGGACATTTCCTGTTTGACGATTGGCGCACCAAGCGCAGGGCTTGCATGCTGGGCGTGGCTCTTAAGTCGCGTCAATAGCGAAGTTTCAAGATTGTTTGGCCATTGTATGTGCTAGTTCAGGGCTAACCGGTATCGGAAAATCGAGCAATTCTTGGGCCACGCTCTTACCCAGCGGATCGAAACGGAGGCTGGCGGTGCATCCACCGTCCAATGCACCATGCAGCAAGAAGTTTAAGGCCGAAATACCGGGCAGGTAATAGCAATCCACGCGTCCAGCCGCGCCATCGCGCAGAATATGGTTGTACCAGTCGCGGACAGCCTGCGGCTTCAGCGCCGCGGCGATGTAAGGCAGATAGTCGTGCCGCCGGGCGATTACAGCCACGTTGGCAATATCGCCCTTGTCTCCATTTCGAACCCAAGCCAGTGAAATCAGAGGCACCACTGCGTTTTGGACAATATCGGCAGGTTCGGAGACGGGCGCTATCGGGCGAACCATATCAGGCCGAAAACCGCCCTCAGTCGGTACTCTGATCGTCTCCGTCGCCCCATCGATCGTCAAGGTGGGGTTCAACTCGAATTTCGGTATCAGGAAAGAGAAGACCCGCGCCACCTCGGACATCGTGACGCCCAGCGTCATGCCCACATGTCCGGGCGCCATCGAAACTGAGCCGGTACCTTGCTCCCGAAACAGCAGGTTGATCGCTTCCTTGTCTTCGTGTTCGACGGCAATACGGCAAATCACCTCGCGAGAATCCTGGTGACGCGCCCGCGCGCCATATGAGGCTTCGGCCCCCATGATTTCGATGGCTGTTCGACGGAAATTGGCAATGTTGCGCCCACGCAGCATATTGCCCACCCGTTTCAGCACCTCGTCCGCTACGCGTTCCGCCTTTGCCTTGGCTTCGGGGCCGCGGATCGGGAAGGCCACCACCCCGCGCCAGCC
This sequence comes from Rhodospirillales bacterium, assembly GCA_003165335.1. GTDB lineage: Bacteria > Pseudomonadota > Alphaproteobacteria > BOG-932 > Roseiterribacteraceae > BOG-932. Next base: position 1,730 of record PLTD01000037.1, read on the forward strand.
GTCGTCATAGGTGGCGCAGGCTTTATAGAGGTCGCTCGGCGGCAGGCCTCGAGCACCAGATACCCGGACGCGGTCTTTCCCCAATTGCTCCAGAGTGATCCCAGTCATATCGGCGGTAACATCCGGCAATAGATAGCTCTGTGGGTCGCCGACCTCATACAGCAATTGCTCGGCTACAGTTCCGATCGAAACCAGCCCGCCCGTGTTCGGCGCCTTGGTGATGATCGCGCTGCCGTCGGCGTGACATTCGGCAATCGGATAGCCGATATTCGCCCAGTCGGGCACATCGCGCCAATCAGTGAACAGGCCGCCGGTCACCTGCGCCCCACATTCCAACAGATGCCCCAGGATGCTGCCGGCCGCGAGCCGATCGTAATCGTCCTGCGCCCAGCCGAATTCGTGCATAAGGGGTCCGAGTACGAGCGCGCTGTCGACAATTCTGCCGGTAATAACGACGTCCGCTCCACGTGCGAGCGCTGCGGCAATCGGCGCGGCGCCGAGATAAGCGTTAATGCCGGTCAGCTGACGATCGGGCCAGGCCTCGCCGGTGAACATCTCTCGATTTGCGCCAGCGGCAAGTTCGGTGGCGCGTGGCAGCAGATCGTCGCCCGCTACATAGGCGACTTTAAGCTTCAGTCCGGCTTCGGACACCATGCGCTGGAATGCGTCGGCGCAAGCGGCCGGATTCACGCCCCCGGCGTTGGCCACGAGCTTGATGCCTTGCTGAGCAATCGCGACCAGGCTGGGGGCGATCAAGGGCCCAGCGAAATCTAAAGCATATCCTAGATTTGGATTCTGCCCTCGCATCCGCCCCAAAACCGGCATGAAGAATTCCGACAGAAAATCGAAGATCATGTAATTCAGCCGTCCGCCTTGAACAAGTTGCGGAACAGCCATCGTACCGTCGCCCCAGCCTGCACAGGCGCCACCGATGCGCACAATCTTCTCGGCCATATTTCCCCGCCAGCAATTTTTGCCACCGTTCGGCGGTCTCTTCAGATTAACCTACGCCACTGCGCTTACCGGCTCAATTACTTGAGGCTATGCTCCATGACGTTTCGGTGACATCGGGGAATGCACAGGTTGTTCGGCCGGAAGGGCCGGGAATCGGTTCTGATCGAAGCGCAACTATCATGGTACGGCCTACCATACGAAATCGAGGAGGTGGACGATCTGTTCACATCCAAGGTGGCGCGCAAGCAGCTAAACGGGTCAATCCGTTGGCGCAGCTGCCGACTCTTCTCATGCCTGATGGGGCCGTGATGACGGAAAGTGCTGCTATTACCTTGCATCTGGCGGATTTGACCGGAAGACGCGACCTGGTACCTGCACCGAACGACCTCTATCGGCAGCAATTTCTGCGCTGGCTGGTCTTTCTCGCGACGAATAGCTATCCGACTTTCACCTATGCCGATGATCCCGCGCGCTTCGTGACGGGCACGACCGCCCAGAAGACCTTTCGTCAAAGCGTCGACAACTATGCGAAGCATCTATGGCAGATTGTCGAATTAGAAGCCGGCGCCCCTTGGTTTCTCGGCGAAGCCTTCTCTGCAATCGATATTTATATCGCTGTTATGAGGCGGTGGCGGCCCCGACGCCCTTGGTTCGCCCATCGGTGCCCTAAGCTCGTCGCCATAGCATTAGCGACGGATTCAAAGTCGGAACTGGCGCCGCTATGGGTGCGCAACTTCTCGGGAGATGCGAACTCCGCTTAATGCCCGCCGTGTCGATGCAGGATCGTGTCTGCAAGGCCTGTGTCGTAAGCCAAGCCTCCCGACGTCAATGTCGCTCCCTGCGGGAAATGTGAGACAATCAAGCCTTTTCGTTCCAGTGCTACCCAGGCCGCTTGGTTGCTAAGGCCGGTCGCATCGCGGCTGGCGACTGTAGCATCGCCCAGATGGAAGTGATCGCCGTGCGGCGCAGGAATGCCAGCGACCAGTACCGATCCGTCTTCTTCCCGCCGGATCACATGGCCGTCGATGCGCGCCAATGCCTGAAGCAAAGTAAGCGTCTTCAATTGAAGCGGGTTGAGGTTCAGTGGGTTGCGCTTAGGCGGCATGGCTTCTGGCCCTTTATTGAGAAGACGATCATTAGACGCTTATGCATAGTCCACGCCCACGAGGTAAAGCCCGTCGGGCGGAGCAGTAGGTCCAGCGGCGCTGCGGTCGCGGGCGGCGAGGGCTTCGGCGACACGCTCGGGCATCCATTTGCCGCGTCCCACCAGTATCAGTGTGCCGACCATATTGCGAACCTGATGATGCAGGAATGATCGCGCCGATACCTCAAAGATCAATGTCGAATCATCAGTAACGATATCCAGCCGGTCCAGCGTCTTGATCGGCGATTTGGCTTGGCATTCGGTCGCGCGGAAGCTGGTAAAATCATGTTTGCCGATGAGTTGGGCTGCTCCCGCCCCCATCGCTGCGACATCCAGCCGATACGGCACATGCCAAGTCCGTCCGATATCGAGCGCTGGCCGGGCCTCTCGATTCAGCACGATATAGCGGTAACGCCGCTGCCGCGCCGACATGCGGGCGTGGAAACGCGGATCGACGGCTTCGGCGGATAGGATGGAAATTGGCTGTGGTCGCAGATAGGCGTTTAGCGCCTCGCGAACTGTCTTTCCGTCGGTCGGTCGCGCAAGGTCGAAATGGGCTACTTGACCCAGTGCATGCACACCGGCGTCAGTTCTGCCGGCGGCATGCAGGCGAGCGCTCTCGCCTGAGAACTTAGTTATCGCCTCTTCGATCTCCTGCTGAACGGATTTTCCGTTGATCTGGCGCTGCCACCCGACATAGGGCCGTCCATCATGCTCAATCGTCAGCTTCCAACGTGCCATTCTCTGCTCAGGCGTTGCCCAGTTGTGTACCGGGCGGCAATGCGAAGCCGCGCAGGAACGAAGCGCCGTCCTGTCCCGATCGGCTTGGCCGCTGCAATGTGATTAGTTTGAGTGCTCCGGTGCCGCACGCGACGATCGGGTTACCGTCCTCGGCAGGGTAGAGCATATTGCCGGCGGGACCTTCACCCACAGAAACCGACGCTTCCAGCAGTTTGATCCGCTCACCGCCTATTGTGAAAAATGTTCCAGGCCAAGGATTCAGCGCGCGAACCCGTCGGTCCAATTCCGCAGCGGGAAGGCACCAATCTATCTGCCCCTCTGTTCGATCGAGCTTGGCGGCATAGGTTATGCCCTCTTTCGGTTGGGGAACGTCGGGCAATTTTCCTTGTTCGAGTCGCGAAATTGCCTCCACCACCAGTTCCGAGCCGATATCGGCAAGCAGGTCGGTAAGCATGCTAGTCGTCGTCCACCGCCCGATCGGTACTGCCTGTTTCAGCAGCATCGGTCCTGTATCCAGACCTGCATCCATCCTCATGATGGTTACGCCCGTTTCAGTGTCCCCGGCCAGGATAGCTCGCTGGATCGGTGCTGCCCCACGCCAACGCGGTAGTAATGACGCGTGAATGTTCAGGCAGCCGAGGCGCGGTGCATCGAGTATCGCCTGCGGCAGGATCAGCCCATAAGCCGCCACGACAGCAAGATCTAAATTAAGGGCAGCGAAGAGCTCCTGCTCCTCTGCCGCTTTCAGCTTCGCCGGTGTGCGAACAATGAAACCCTGTGATTCGGCCAATTTCTGAACCGCAGAGGGAACCAGTTTATGGCCACGCCCGGCCGGCCTGGGGGGCTGGCTATAGACCGCAGCGATTTCATGCCCCGCACCGATCAAGGCCTCCAGAGCCTTTGCCGCGAAAGGTGGCGTTCCCATAAATGCCAAGCGCATTTTCAGATAGTACCGGCGCGCTTGGCCTTCTGCAGCTTGCGCAGGATGATGTTCCGCTTGACCAGAGACAAATGGTCGACAAACAGGACGCCGTCCAAATGTTCGATTTCATGAGCGATGCAGGTCGCCAGCATGCCATCAACCTCTAGGATCTGTTCGGCCCCGGATTCATCTTGATATTCCACGGTGATGCTGTCGGCACGTTCGACATCGGCGTAAAAATCCGGCACCGACAGGCAACCTTCATTCTCGATGCGCAGATCCTTCGAGGCATCAACGATCTTCGGGTTGACCATCCGATAAGGCCTGGGCGTTTCATCCTTGTCCGCGATATCGACGACGATTACGCGCACGGGTTTGCCGACCTGCGGCGCGGCAAGCCCAATCCCCGGCGCGGCGTACATCGTTTCCAGCATATCGTCCATCAGCCGACGGATTTCGTTGTCGACTGTGGGCACGGGCTGCGCAGTCAACTTCAACCTCGGGTCGGGTGCGATCAGAATATCCAGCTTGCTCATTCGTCCAGTTCCATTTCATCCGGCGCCCTCAGCAATTCGGGCGCACTTAACGGCCGGGCTGCGGTTTCAATCATGGCCAGATCAGGCATCTCCGTGCTGTCATGCGCGGCCTTCAGTTCCTTGATTCGACGGGCGCTCGGCAATACTTGGCGCTCCATCGATCCGACGGCATCGTTATAACTGCCGATTGCTGTGGTCAAACCCTTCCCGACCCGTTGGAAATGATCGCCGAATTTCGCCAGCCTTTTGTAAAGCTCGGCGGCGTGGTCGGATATTTCCCGCGCGTTCTCGGCCAGGGCCTCCTGGCGCCAGCCGAATCCGACAGCGCGCAGTAGGGCGATCAAAGTCGTCGGCGTCGCCGGTACGACATGGTTCTGGATACCGGCTTCGACAAGTCCCGGATCGACCCGCAATGCCGCACTGAAAAAACCCTCGTCGGGCAGAAACATCACAACCAGATCCGGGCTGGGGTGAAACTGTTCCCAATAGGATTTGCGGCCCAAATCCGCCATGTGGGTACGCACTGCCTTGGCGTGACGTTGCAGCGCGTCGCGACGAGTAGGCTCTGCCCAAGACGTATCTTCGCCATCGTCGGTCGCGGCCTCAAAGTAATGATCGAACGGCACCTTTGAATCGATCACTATGGTCCGCCCGCCCGGCAGCCTGACGATAACATCGGGACGTTGCCGCCCGTCTTCGACTGCAAAGCTGGCCTGCTCGACAAAATCCACATGCGCCTGCATGCCCGCCATTTCGATCACGCGGCGCAATTGCAATTCACCCCAACGCCCGCGCACACCGGGATTGCGCATCGCATTAACCAACTTCTGCGTTTCGCTGCCCAGCCGGAGGTGGTGTTTCGCCATCTCCTCCACCTGGAACGAAAGCTTTCCATAGGCGCCGACCCGTTCCTTCTCGATTTCCGATATCTGTTGATCGACTTTGGCTAGAGAGTCCCGCACCGGCTGAAGCATCTGGTTGATGTCGCCCTTCGCCGCAGTTTGGAACCCTTCGAATTGGGCCTTGGCAAGATCGAGAAACTGCCGATTATTTTGACCCAAAGCATCGGTCGACAGCTTTCTGAATTCTGCTGCTAACCGGTCGGCCAGAGCGGCGCGCTCCTGCTCGATCATCTCTTTTGCCCTGGCGTCCGCACGTGTGCCGCTGCTGCGAAACGCCAGCCAGGTGGCGCCCGCACCTAACGCCAGCCCAACAGCCAGCGACAGCGGGTCAATAGCGAACGCCATGCCGACTGCCTTTTATTCGCGCAAAATCATCGTGCCGGCACCGCCAGCCGTGAATATCTCGAGCAGAAGTGCATGCGGCACCCGCCCGTCAAGTATGACCGCAGCATCCACACCTTGGTCCACAGCCTCCAGGCAGGTTTCGATCTTAGGAATCATGCCCCCGGAAATAGTCCCATCCGCAATCAATCGACGCGCTTGGCTGGCTGTCAGGCTGGGGATCAGTTTCTTGTCCTTGTCCAACACGCCTACGACATCGGTCAGCAAAAGCAGGCGGGTCGCTCCGATTGCTCCTGCAACTGCTCCTGCGGCTGTGTCGGCGTTGATGTTGTAGGTCTCGCCATTTTTGCCGATCCCGATCGGTGCAACTACCGGAATGACATCGGAGTCCTCAAAACTTTCCAAGATTTCGATATTGATCTGTTGCGGTTCTCCGACGAAACCGAGATCCAGAATCTTTTCGATGTTGGAATCAGGGTCGCGTGTCGTGCGGCGCAGCTTTCGTGCCATGATCAGCCGCCCGTCTTTGCCCGACAGGCCGATCGCCATGCCTCCGGCATCGCCTATCGCACTGACAATTGCCTTATTGATCGATCCGCACAGCACCATTTCGACGATTTCAACAGTAGCGGCATCGGTGACGCGCAACCCGTCGATAAATGAGCTTTGGATTTTTAGCCGGTCGAGCATTTGGCCGATTTGTGGGCCGCCGCCGTGTACGACGATCGGATTGATGCCGACTTGCTTCAGCAGCACTACATCTGCGGCAAATTGTTGGGCTGCAGCAGTGTCGCCCATCGCGTGGCCGCCGTATTTTATAACGAATGTCGATCCTGCATGTCGACGCATGAAGGGTAAGGCTTCGGCTAAAGTTTCCGCCTTGTGCAGAAAATCGTCGCGCGTGAGTTCATCCATGACCGGCAATCCTACAGTCTGCGGGCGGGTGGGAAGTGGTGTACCGTCTAGGCCCTGCGGCCTCAAGCCAGACTGCTATATTGCGTAGCCGCCGTCTGTCACAAGCTCTGCGCCTGTGATGTTTGCAGCACTTTGCGAAAGCAGAAAGGCGATTTGGCCGGCAATTTCCTCAGGCTTGGCATAGCGCCCAAGCGGCGTGGTTATCGCGGCCATCGCATTGAACGCCGCTTGCGCGCTACCCGTCTTGGCAAGCTGATCTTTGAAGAATGGTACATCGTGCCAGATCGGCGTTTCGGTGCCGCCCGGCAGAATGGAGTTAACGCGAATTCCGGTAGATGCGCCTTCTTTGGCGGCAACCTTAGCCAATTGCAGAACCCCGGCCTTCGATACCCCGTAGCTGGCCGTGCCGACCTGGGCCTTAATCCCGGTTACGGAAGATACCACGACAATAGAACCGCCCTGTCTGCCCTCGTCCATCAGACGCATGCAATTTTTCAGGGTCAGGAAGACACCGTCGAGATTTGTCGACATGACGCGACGCCATTCACCAAAAGCGCATTCGGCGATGGTGCCGCCGCTGGTTACGCCTGCGTTGGCGACCGATAAATCCAGCCGACCAAAGCGCTCTCTGATAAGGCTGCAATTCGCCAGCCAGGCGGTTTCGTCCGCAACGTTGAAGGACGCGGTCATAACATCGCGTTCATCCAGATTGAGCGATTGTGCCGTCGCCGCGACGGCCGTGCTGTCCCGGTCCGTCAAGACGAGCCGGCGTATGCCCTCGCTAGCCAAGCGTCTCGCGGTGGCCGCGCCTATGCCTGATCCTGCCCCGGTGACGAGTGCTACCAGATCAGGTTCGCCTTCGAAAAAACCTATCGGACCCATTGCCGGTTTCTCCTACTGAGCGACAAGCGTCAGGATCAGCTCGCGCAATTCCTCGATCCCAGTGCCTTTCTCCGCACTGGTCAACAGTGCGTGGGTTCGTGCCGCTGGATGTTTGACAAGTGCGGCTTCGGTTGCCGCCCGTACCCGTTCAGCGGCGGCTACGCCGACTTTGTCGGCCTTCGTAAGTACGATCTGGTATGGGACTGCAGCGCGATCGAGCATCGTCATTATTTCGTGATCATTCGGCTTTACGCCGTGGCGCCCGTCTATCAAAAGCAGCACATGGCGCAGAGTTACGCGTCCCTTAAGGTAGAGCCGAATCAGGTCGGTCCATCCGGCAACAGTATCTTTGGGCGCGGCCGCATAGCCATAGCCGGGCAGATCGACCACGACCATTGTGTCGTCCACCGCGAAAAAATTAACCTGTTGGGTCCGGCCCGGTGTGTTTGATACACGGGCAAGGGCTTTGCGCCCGGCTACTGCGTTGATCAGGCTAGATTTGCCGACATTTGACCGTCCGGCAAAGGCAATCTCAGGCGGGCCGGGCGGGGGCAGACCACCGGGGTCGGCAGCGCCGGTTATAAAGCGCCACTCGGTTCCCAGGCGCGCGCCGGCGATTTCGGGCATGGCCTATACCTTTTCCGCGTTTGCTTGACGCCGCGCAGACCGGTGGCGAATCAGGGCCATCTGGCCGATCGTCAGAACCGCGTTCCAGGAATAATAGATCGTCAGACCGGCCGGGAAACGCGCGAAAAAGAACATGAAAACCAGTGGCATCATGAGCATTACGCGCTGCTGTGTAGGGTCGGTCGTCGTCATCGGAGTCATTTTCTGCTGCAGGAACATCGTGCCGCCATAGATCAGCGGCCAAACACCCAGCATCAGGAACTCCGGGGGTGTCCACGCAATCAACCCGAATAGATTGAAGATCGATGTCGGATCTGGCGCCGATAGGTCGTGGATCCAGCCAAAGAATGGCGCATGGCGCATTTCTATCGTAGTGCTGAGAACCCGATAGAGCGCATAAAAGATCGGCAGTTGTACGAAGATTGGAAGACATCCCGAAGCCGGGTTAATCTTCTCTTTCTTGAATAACTCCATCTGCGCGGTCGCCATCTTTTCCCGGTCGTCGCCGAATTTCTCTTTCAGAGCAGCGATCTTAGGTTGGATGTCGCGCATGCGCGCCATTTGATGGAACGATCGGTCCTGCAGCGGGAAAAGGATGATTTTCAGAAGAACGTTAAAGATCAGGATGGCGATGCCGAAATTACCGACCTGCTGGGCGATATAGTGGATCGCAATGAAGAAAGGCTTTGCCAGTATATAGAGCCACCCGAAATCGATCGTCCGCTCAATCCTGGAAATGCCTTGTTTCGTCTCATAGTCCGCTAGAACACTCTGTTCTTTGGCGCCTGCGAAAACGAGCGACGTGGTCTCGATTGAGGCTCCAGGTGCGACCGTCTCCTCGCCGCCCTGATATCCAGCGGAATAGCGATCCTTGCCGGCTTTGACGTCGCTGAGGGTAAGGACCATGGGCTGATCTTTGGGCGGAACCGCCGTGACCAGCCAGTATTTATCATTCATGCCGACCCAACCGCCGGTCGTCTGATGGGTGATAATGCCCTGCTTACCGAGATCCTTGTAACTGACCTCGTCCAGTCCGGCGCCATAGAATCCGGCAATGCTGGGCGATGCGCCGCCACCGGCCTGGTTGTCGTTCGGCGGGTTGGAACGAACGATAAGTCCATAAGGCTTCAATGCGACTATAGACGCTCCATGATTCGTGATCACCTGTTTGATCGTGAAGAGATAGTCGCTATCCACAGAGATAGTTCGGACGAAACTGAGGCCTGCCCCGTTGTCCCATGTCAGCGTCACAGGAGTATCCTGTGTCAGTGTCTGGCCGTTGGACTGTGTCCAGATCGTCTGAGCCGTAGGGACAGGTGTCCCATTATCGGCGGTCCAGCCGAATTCGACGAAATAGGGCTCGGCAGAGCCGGCGGGTGAAAGCAGTGTGACCTGTTTTTCCCGCTTGATCGTTTCAAAGTAATTCGACAACACAAGATCGTCGATCCGTCCGCCTGCAAGAGACAGAGAACCATGAAGCTTTGGCGTTTCGATCTTGATTCGTGGCGCTTCCGCCAAAATCTCGGTGCGCTCCACCTGCGTGACGGGACTGTCGGGAACGATCTGCTGCGTCTGATTGGTGACAGGCGGCGGCAGATTCACGATCCTTTTTGGCATTAGAAACTGATAGCCGACGATGACTGCCAGTGAGAGGGCGATCGCCAGGAATAGGTTGCGTTGGTCTTGCATGTCGTTTCTCGGAGTTCCTGACGATCGACGCGACGCGCGTCAGCCGCGCGTGGCGTCGTGAAAAGGGCTGGCCGACCCGGCGGGTGGCACCGGGTCATAGCCGCTGCCACCCCAAGGATGACAGCGCGCAATGCGCTGGACGCCCAACCAAATGCCGCGAACGGCACCGTGGCATAGGACGGCTTCCTGCATATAGTGCGAACAGCCCGGCGTGAAACGGCATGCCGGGCCGAACCATGGAGAGATAGCGAGGCGGTATAGTTGGATCGGCAGGATTACGGCGCGGCGAGTCCAACTGATCATTGCGTGATCCCCAGACGGCGCAAAGCTGCCTGCAGGTCGGTTTTCAACTCATCGTACGGCCTGATGGTCGTCCCCTGACGCGCAACAATCACAAGATCAGCAGGTGCGCATTCAAGGCCGGTCAGCACTTCAGATACCGCGGCGCGCAACCGGCGTCGTGCGCGGTTGCGCCTGACGGCATTGCCGATCTTCTTCGTAGCGGTAAAGCCGACCCGTATTGCGGATCGGACCTCGGGCACACTGCTCCCGGCCACGACATGAGTGTCGGTTGGAATGACATTTGGGTATGGCCGAACCTGGAGAACCAGGCCTGGGGTCGTCCACCGGCGGTTAGTGCCGGCGACGGCAAGGAATTCGCTGCGCTTTTTGAGGCGATCGAGAGCAGCGGGCAAGGCAACTCCCCTTACGCGGAGAGGCGCTTGCGGCCCCTCGCACGACGACGAGCCAATACCTCGCGACCATTTTTGGTCGCCATCCGAGCGCGGAAGCCATGACGGCGTGCCCGCACCAGCTTGCTCGGCTGGTATGTGCGCTTCACAGTGACACCTGTAGTCCTTGAAATGAGGCGGCTTCATATCGCTCGGCCCGATGAACGTCAAGTCTGACTCACCTTCAAATGCCTTCATTGGCGGCAAATTGCGATCCAGCAGATAATAAAGTGATAAGATTGTGTCGCATCGATCAGATTGTGACTTTGCGCAGCGGTGGGATTAGGGTCGAATGACAATCCATCGCGTCGATAAATGCTTCGCGCAACACCAATATCGAATGGGCAAGGCGATGCGCGGACAGGAGGAACTGTTTTTTGACCACCGCCTATATTAACCGGATCGCCACGGCGGTGCCAGAACATGACGTGCATACGGCATTTGTGCGGTTCGCTCGAACATTGCTTGATGACCGACGCCGTCGGCTGTTCGATCGGATGTCCGAACGCTCGCAAATATCACATCGCTGGTCGTCTTTGACCCCTGCTGTGGAGCCGGAGGGCCCTTCAGTTGACGCGGGTGGCTTTTTTACCAGAGGCCACTTCCCATCGACGGCCGATCGCATGCGGCGCTATGAAGCTGCAGCGCCGGCTCTAGCAGAGCGCGCCGTCAACGGGTTAGGGCTTGATGCAGAGGCACGGCGACGTATTACGCATGTTATTGTGACGACTTGCACCGGCTTCTCAGCTCCCGGTCTAGACCTGGAGCTAGTTGAACGCTGTGGGTTGCACCCGTCGGTCGAGCGAACGGTTGTCGGCTTCATGGGCTGCTACGCAGCAATCAACGCACTGAAACTGTCACGCCACATTGTTCGTTCCGAACCCAAAGCGCGCGTGCTTATCCTGTCTTTGGAGCTTTGTACTCTTCACCTTCAGGAGACAAATGACCTGGAACAGGTGCTTTCTTTTCTCGTCTTTGGAGATGGTGCGGCAGCATCTTTGGTGACATCCGAGCCAACGGGAATAGCGCTCGATCGATTTCACGCAGTTTTGGTGCCGGAGACGACGGGCCTTATAACCTGGCACATTCGCGAACTTGGGTTCGATATGTTCCTGTCCGGTCAGGTGCCGGGAGCGATCGGCCAAGGGCTGAAGTTGAAGGCTGACGAAATATTGGCCGGTCAAAGACCGGAGGCAATTGACCTTTGGGCTGTCCACCCGGGAGGACGCTCGGTCCTCGACGCGGTCGAAGCTGCTCTGATGCTCGGACCGAAGGCATTGTCGGCGTCGCGAGATATCCTGGAGCGTTACGGCAATATGTCCTCAGCTACCATCATGTTTGTGTTGCAGAAACTGCTGGGAAGCGATCAGCCGGGTGGGCAAGGGTGTGCGATGGCGTTCGGCCCTGGTCTGACTGCGGAAACAATGCTGTTTCGGACAGCGGGGTAAGCGATCGTGCCTGCGCTCGATTTTTCGCGGCGTTCCTCGACACCGGAGTTGATGGATACCGAAACGACGTCCTTCGAAGAGTTTCGAGACTGCTTGGTAGACCTCGAAAAGGTCAATCTCTGGACTATGACCTATAGGCCGATGATGGCCTTTATGGATCGCTTGCTTGCCAGTGGTGCCCTGCCGTTAGGCCGGCCTTTGGTGATTGTTGATGTCGGTAGCGGTTACGGCGGGATGTTGCGCAAAATCGACGCATGGGCGGCAAAACGCGGGATCGCGGTCGATCTCACCGGCGTCGATTTAAACCCCTGGTCTGCAGCGGCATCTAAAAACGCGACAGCACCTGGTCGGCCTATCCGTTGGCTGACGGCAGATCTCTTCGACTACCAACCCGAGGGCGGCATCGATCTCATCGTTAGTTCGCAATTTACCCACCACTTGGACGATGTTTCGCTTGTTCGCTTTCTGAAATGGATGGAGCGCACGGCGAAGGTCGGTTGGTTCGTTAGCGATCTACATCGTCACAAGTTGCCCTATCATTTCTTTCGTATCTGGTCACGCGTGGCCGGGTGGCACCGGTTCGTGCAGCATGATGGTCCGATCTCGATCTCTCGATCTTTTGTACCCTCAGATTGGAGCAATCTCCTTACGCAGGCAGGACTGTCTGACCAGGCTGCCAGCATCGAGTGGTGGATTCCCTTCCGGCTTTGCGTGACGCGGGTGCGCCCGCAATGACCGGGATACCGGATGCGCTGGTAGTTGGCGGTGGCCTGGCCGGCGGAGCTTTGGCCACCGCCCTGGCTTCTGCGGGCCGGAAAGTTGTCCTTTTTGAGCGCGAAGCAGGCCAGCATCATAAGGTGTGCGGCGAATTTTTGAGCCGCGAAGCAGTGCTCTATCTCGCCGCTCTAGGGATCGATCCTTTAGCGCTCGGTGCAAGTCGGATCCACTCGCTCAGGCTTTTCAGCGGTCATCGCCTGGCGACCGTGGAATTGCCTTTTCCAGCACTCAGCCTTTCTCGGCGCGTACTCGATCGTGCTTTGCTCGACCGGGCTGCCTATGCCGGCGCCGATATCCGACTCGGTGCACGGGTGCAATCGCTCGAATTCGTTGCCGGTGATTGGCAAGTTCGCTTGGCCGGCGGCGAGACCTGGACGGCGAGAAGTGCGTTCCTTGCTACCGGCAAGCATGATCTCAGGGGGTGGCCGAGGCCTTCGGGGATGCAGTCCGATCTTATCGGCTTTAAAATGCATTTTCGGCTACCACCGGAGCAAGTCGCTGTTTTGGCGGGCCATGTAGAATTGACGCTATTTCCGGGCGGCTATGCCGGTCTTGAGTTGGTGGAACATGGGGTCGCCAATCTCTGCCTGCTGGTCAAGCGCACCCGGTTCGAGGCCCTGGGGCAGCAATGGGATGCTCTGCTCGACAATATAGCTCAGGGTTGTAGGCATTTCGGCGAGCGGTTGCAGGGCGCGGTGCCATGCTGGGATCGGCCACTCGCAGTTGCGTCGATACCTTACGGCTATGTGCGCTCTAAAAGCGATGGTATATGGCGGCTCGGCGATCAGTCTGCTGTGATCCCCTCTTTTTCTGGCGATGGAATGTCGATCGCGCTTCACAGCGCGCGCGTTGCCGCAGCCTGTTATTTGGGAGGATCGTCCACGAGCTTCTATCAGCGCCAAATTGCCCATGACGTCGCAATCCCTGTTCGGTGCGCCACATTGCTGTCGATGCTCTGCGTCAATCCCGTGGGCAAAAAGTTGATAGGCTGGGGCGCCGAACGGTTGCCGTCACTGATGTCGGTTGTTGCCGCAGCGACGCGTGTCCCTTCGGGAGCACTACGCCGAACCGGACTGGATTTCGTTTGACCGCCAACAGACTGGCGTTACCAAAAAATCCATGTATTTCTGTCGCGGCCGAAAGATAAAATTTTCTAAGATGATACACTCATCAAATCCTGAACGAGGTGAGCAGATGTCGCAACCGGGCGTCGCGGCGGACGAACTGCATGAACCACTGCCGCGCGCGCACCATCAGCCGGGAAAGGGGTGGATGATCCCGGCGATTACCGCACTGGGCATCGTCTATGGCGACATCGGTACCTCGCCCCTGTACGCATTTCAGATAGCCTTGGGCGCAACGGGGCACGCGACTCCTACCCATGGCGATGTGCTCGGCCTCGTCAGCTTGATTTTTTGGGCGATTCTCGCCGTTGTAGCGCTCAAATACGTGACGGTCGTTATGCGGGCCGATAATGAAGGCGAGGGCGGAATTCTTGCGCTTTTATCGCTCGTCATTTCCGAGAAGCAGATCAACCGGAGGGGCTTTCCTGTTCTTTTGATACTGGGGATTATCGGCGCTGCCTTCATCTATGGCGACGGCGTCATAACGCCGGCCATTTCAGTGTTGTCGGCCATGGAGGGGCTAGAGGTTCCCGCACCGGCTCTGACCCGTTGGGTCTTGCCCCTGACATTGATTGTGCTGGTTGGACTGTTTTCGATTCAATTCCGGGGAACCGGCCAGATCGGAAAATTCTTCGGCCCCGTAATGATCGTTTGGTTCTTTGTCATTGCCGTTCTCGGTCTAATGCAGATCATCCGCATGCCTGCAATATTGGTGGCCGCCGACCCGCGTTACGCAATCGGCTACCTTGCACATGGCGGCAAAATGGTCTTGGCGGTGGTCGGCGCTGCCTTTTTAGCCTTGACCGGCGCCGAGGCGCTTTATGCCGATATGGGACATGTGGGGGCCCCAGCGATAAGGCGGGCTTGGTTCGGACTTGTGTTGCCTGCTCTTATTTTGTCCTATTTTGGTCAAGGCGCCATGATTTTGGGCCACCCGGAAAAATCGGACAATCCGTTTTTCCAATCGGCGCCGGGTTGGGCAGCCCTACCCTTAGTGATTTTGGCGACCCTTGCCACTATTATCGCTAGTCAGGCCTTAATAAGCGGTGCTTTTTCGCTGACCCGCCAGGCGATGCAGATGCGTCTCCTGCCGCGCATGCAAATCAGATCGACATCCGGTCGGCACGAAGGACAAATCTATATTGGCGCCATTAATTGGAGCTTGATGATTGGTTCGATCCTGGTCGTGATTGGGTTTCGAACCTCCAGTAACTTGGGAGCGGCATACGGGATAGCGGTATCAGGAACCATGCTGGTGACCAGCATTCTGCTGTTTAATGTCGTCCGCAAAAAGTGGCGTTGGCCGTTACCCGCTGTTGTTACCTTAATAGGACTTTTCTCTGTTGTTGATGTAATTTTCCTCGGCGCCAACGCGACGAAGTTTCTCGATGGTGGGTGGTTTCCCCTGATTGTGGGGGCGATCCTGGCGATGCTTATGCTGACTTGGCGCAGCGGTGCGATCGAGGTTCAACGGCGTCTAGAGGAAATGACGATACCGTTCGACAAGTTTCTCGGTCTAGTTGACGAACAGGTGGTCGCGCGGATTCCCGGTTGCGCGGTCGTCTTCACACGTGCCGCGCGCAATACGAGTCCACTGCTTATTCAGCAGGTGCGTCACAATCGCGTCCTGCATGAAAACATCATTCTAATGACAATCGAGGCGGTGGGCCGTCCCATCGTTCACGCACGAGAGCGTTTTGAAATTACCGATCTTGGCCATGGATTTCATCGCGTTGTCGTAAAGATTGGTTTTCTTCAGACGCCCGATCTTCCGACATATGTGAAAGGCTGTGTGCGGCTCGGTCTCGATTGCGCCCGTGATGAAATTCACTATCTGGTGGCGTATGAACATGTTGTTCGTCGCCCGCGGCACTCTCATTTCCCCCTCGTGCTCTGGCATATATTCAGTATGATGTGCAAAGTGGGGTTGAGACTGACGGACTTTCTTAGTGTGCCGGAGGATCATGTTTTCGAAGTGGGCATCAAAGTCCAAATATAAATTCAATAGTTATTGTGTAATTATTGCGTATTTTTCGGAAAGTTTTGGGTGTATTGACGGTGAACTGACAATATAAGCAATATCCTTCATGCGCACGAGGTTGGTGGCAGATGGCAGTTCGTCCGAAGTTCCTCCATTTGCTCGGTGAGAACTCCCCCACTAATGCAACTGCGCGTTATAGGGCCACTCTGATGGCTTATGGTGAGGGCGGGGAAAACACGTTTGAGTTTTTGGGCCCTCCAAATCTAATGGATCAACCCGCAGACGAAGTGGTTGATGCGTTCATAAATTATATGAATGGCCAGGGGATAACGGATACTCCCTTTCGGCATGAACTGAATGGTGCGCTCAAGCACGGAAATGTGTTGACGGCGATGGGGTCTCTTCTTTTGAAAGGACGTTCATTTCCGTTCATCGCAATGATTGCGCCGATAAATTAAAATTACCTATTACTGAAAGATGATCTGAACTAAAGCATAAATTAATAATACATATTATTGTATTTATTGTTTATAAATAAGATAAATATTGAATATAATCAGATGACTAGTTTTATTGATATCAATGTCGAAACTTGGGTGTGTAGAAAAAAATTAGTCTCAGTGTATGTTTATCTCGCAGGCTGTTGACAGGTGGCTTATCCCGTTGTCCCA
>PLTD01000204.1 GCA_003165335.1 Rhodospirillales bacterium
CCGACGCCAAGGGCGTCATCCAGATTTTCAATGTCGGCGCCGAGCGGATGCTGGGCTACACAGCCGCGGAAGTGATGAATACCATCACCCCGGCTGATATTTCCGATCCGCAGGAGCTTATCGCACGGGCACAGGCGCTCAGCGCCGAGCTCGCGACAGATATCACCCCGGGTTTCGAGGCTCTGGTCTTCAAGGCCTCGCGCGGGATCGAAGACATTTATGAGCTGACCTATATCCGTAAGGACGGAACCCGCTTTCCCGCAGTCGTCTCGGTCACCGCGCTGCGCGATGCGCAGGGGACTATTATCGGCTATCTGCTGATCGGCACCGACAATACCGCGCGCAAGCTGGTCGAGGAAGAAAAGACCAAGTCGGACCAGCGCCTGCGTGATCAGCAATTTTATACCCGTTCATTGATCGAATCGAACATCGATGCACTGATGACCACCGACCCTTCCGGCATCATCACCGACGTCAACAAGCAGATGGAAAAGCTGACCGGCTGTACACGCGACGAGTTGATCGGCGCGCCGTTCAAGGATTGCTTCACCGATCCCAAGCGCGCCGAAGCCGCCATCAAGCGCGTATTGAGTGAAAAATCTGTCACGGACTATGAGCTGACCGCGCGTGCGCGCGATGGCAAACAGACCGTCGTGTCCTATAACGCGACGACCTTCTACGACCGTGGCCGTACCCTGCAGGGCGTTTTTGCCGCCGCGCGCGACGTGACGGAACGCAAGCGGGTCGAGGCTGAGCTGCAACAGGCCAAGGCCGCCGCCGAGAGCGCCAGCCGGACCAAGTCGGATTTCCTGGCCAGCATGAGCCATGAGATTCGTACACCCATGAATGCAATCATGGGCATCGCAGATTTGCTTGCGAAGACCGCGCTGACCCCGGAACAGGATAAATATGTCCAGATATTCCGCCGGTCCGGCGACAATCTGTTGAATCTGATTAACGACATCCTGGATCTTTCCAAAGTCGAGGCGTCGCAGCTCGATCTGGAGCGGACCGGATTCTCGCTGAGCGATCACCTTGAAAAGGTGATGGAAATGGTGGCGCCGCGGGCCCATGAAAAAGGCCTGATGCTGGTGTGCGAGATCGCGCCGGGCGTCAGCAACGACCTTGTCGGCGACCCGACGCGCCTGCGACAGGTCCTGCTCAACCTGCTCGGCAATGCGATCAAATTCACCGCGAAGGGTCAGGTCTCGCTCAAGGTCGAGGCAGACAGGGATAGTTCGGTGCCGACTGCGTTGCGCTTCACCGTCATGGACACGGGTATCGGCATCGCAAATGAAAAACTGAGCCGGGTTTTCGAGCGTTTCACTCAGGCCGATTCATCCACGACCCGCAGGTTCGGCGGTTCAGGGCTGGGGCTGACAATTTCCAAACGCCTGGTCGAGTTGATGGGTGGACGGATCTGGGTGTCGAGCGAAGTCGACGCAGGAAGTGTATTCGCCTTCGCCGTCCCGTTCGAGATTTCCGTGGCCGCCAAGCGGCCGGTCAGCGCGCCGGTCGGCACCGATCCCGAAGCGCCACTTCTCCCGCTCAGAATCCTGATGGCCGAGGACTCTCCAGACAACTGTACGATCTTGCTCGCCTATCTGGAGGATACGCCCTATCGGATCGACGTCGCAGAGACGGGGGCCAAAGCCTGCACGATGTTCAAGGCCGGTCATTACGATCTTGTCCTGATGGACCGCCAGATGCCGGTCATGGACGGCCTGACCGCAACGCGGACCATCCGAGCATGGGAGATGGCCAATGACCGGCAGCCGACACCCATCATCGCGCTTACGGCTTCCGCTTTGAAGGGCGACCGGGAGACCTGTCTTGCGGCCGGCTGCACGGCCTATTTGACCAAACCGATCAAGCAGGACGTTCTGCTGCAGGCGATCAGGGACTATTCGGCCGTCAGTGCGCGCGCGCCAAAGGCTGGCGGGGGTGCAACCGATCGGGCTTCGCGTGCCGCCTGCAGATTGGCGGAGCAGACCCCGGCCTATCTGGAAAACTGCCGTCACGATGTCGACGCAATGCGCGAGGCGCTGGATCGCCAGGACTTCGATGCCGTGACGATACTCGGTCACAATTTGCGGGGTTCGGGCGGCGGCTTCGGCTTTCAGGCTATTACGGATATCGGCGCCGCGATCGAGTTGGCGACCGGGGCCGCCGACATGGAAGAGTCACGCCGATGGCTGGGCGCATTATCCAGCTATCTTGAAACTGTCGGAACCGGCTCATTGCCCCACTAGACGGTATCGCCTGGCAAGTCCGCGCTCACTAGCCCGCGCACTCCGACAAGCATAGGGGCGATCAATTCGCGGCGCGGTCGACCCTGACCATCATCTTGCCCTTATGCGGGGCACCGGGCTGAAACAATCTCTTGAACGCCGAGAGTGCGTTCTCCAGGCCTTCGGTAATATCGGCGTGATACTTGATCCTGCCTTGCGCATACCACCCGGCGATCTTGGCGGTGGCTTCGCCTATCCGGTCGAGATAGTCGTAGAGGATGAAGCACTGCATCGTGCAGCCGTTCAGCAACAGCGGCATGACGTCCAGGCCGACGGACGCGCGCTCTTCATTATATTGCGCCGTCAAACCGCACACCGCTATGCGGCCGAACTTGGCCATATTTGCCGCAACGGCATTGCCGATGGCACCACCGACATTTTCGAAATAGACATCAACGCCCTTCGGGCAGAGTTCGCGCAGCCGCTGCTCGACGTCTTCGCGGGTGTAGTCGATGGCATGGTCGAACCCCAGATCGTCAGTCAGCCAGGCGCATTTCTCAGCCGACCCTGCGATCCCAATCACCGTGGCGCCCAGAATCTTGGCAATCTGACCCGCCAGTGAACCGACAGAGCCCGCCGCCCCCGACACTACAAATGTCTGACCGGCCTTCAGTTGCCCGATATCGACGACCCCGACATAGGCGGTGCCGCCAGGCCCCCGAAACAGCCCCATTGCCGCGTGCAGCGGCATACCGCCCAGATCGGCGATCTTGTCCAACCCCTCGGCCGGCATAACCGCATAATCGCTCCAGGTGCCGACACCGCCGACGATGTCTCCGGCTTGAAACCGATCCGAATTCGACTTGACGATTTCGCCCAGGACAAAGCCCCACATCGGCAATCCGGTGGGGATCTGCGGCATGTAAGTTGGGCCGGCCATCCAGCGCCGATTGGCGGGATCGAGCGACAAATACAACGTCTTTACCAGCACCTGGTCTTTGCCCGCCTCCGGCATCGGCCAATCCCGGAATTTCAACGCTGTGTCGAAGTCGTCCCTGATCGGAGGCTGTTCGAAAATCCACGCCCTATTGCTCTCAGCCATCGTCTCCCCTACCCCCGATCGGCGCTTATTTCCCGCAATTCTATACCGGGGACCGTCGGTTTCGCATCGTGAAAAACTATGCTGATCCAGGAATTCCCACCATTTCGGCACTAAGCCGCCACAAGCGCTCCACCGCATCAGGATCGTTAGATTGCGGCCTCGTCGGGGCCGCTTTCTTCTTGATGAGGTAGCGACCGGACACGGCAGCTAAATTCGGCGTGGTCGCCGCGAATAGCGAGTTTTCCGCGCCTTGCGCCTCACTGATCTGCAATGGACGGATCAGTGACCATAACAGTCTGAATATCGGCCCCTTGTTGCCGAAATTGCTGGCGACGAAACCTGGATGAACCGCAATCGCCGTAACTCCGGTGCCCTCGAGGCGATGAACGAGCGCATAGGTAAACATGATGTTGGCGAGCTTGGACTGTGGATAGGCCAATCCGATTATGTGTCGCTCGCGGTTCACATCGTCGAAGTGAATTCGGCCGGAACGCTGGGCGTCAGAGGCCACGTTGACGATTCGCGCCGGTGCGCTCGCTTTCAGTGTCGAAAGAAGCAGGTTTGTAAGAAGAAATGGGGCAAGGTAATTAACCTGCCATGTCATTTCGAAACCATCTTCGGTCATTACCCGACGCGTCATAATCAGGCCGGCGTTATTGACCAGAATGGCTATCGCAGGGTGGTTTGCGATAATGCGCTCAGCCATCGCCCTGACCTGACGAAGCGAGGCGAAATCCGCCTGCTCCGTCATGACGACAGCCCCGGAACATTTGGATTCAATCCACGACTTGGCTGCATTCAACCGCTGTGGATCACGCCCGGTGATGAGGACAGCCGCTCCCCGCTGGGCAAGCCCCAATGCCGTATAGCGCCCGATTCCGGCGGTCGCGCCAGTTACGATCGCGAGCTTTCCTTTGAGGCTGTCGTTGCGTTCATTGGTCATTGAATTCTTTCCCAGTGTCGCACTTACCTAGCCTCGTGCGTACCGACTAAGCATGAATGGCCAATCGCAATCTACTGAGAAAGCGCGTTGCCCTGCCAATCCCAACGCAGAGCCTCATTTTACCCAAGCAAGCATTTGACTGTTTTTTGTTCGATGCCATAAATGAGGCGAGCGACAGAAGATCGTTTGATTATCGATATGGCGGGGACACATGGCTCATCTCTACGATGAGGATCGCGGCATTGCCCGATTTTTCAATGTCATCGATGGCGAAAAGCGATCCGCGCGGACCAATGACTGGCTGGACAGTATAAATCCCGCCACTGCCCGGACATGGGCAGTGATCCCGGCCGCAGGGGCATCCGATATCGACGAGGCGGTGAGCGCCGCCTACCGTGCTTTCCGCGGCCCTTGGAGGAAAATGCCCGCGATGCAGCGGGCCGGACTGCTTAGGAAAATCGGCGACCTTATCGCGACCCATGCCGACGAACTGGCCCTTATAGAAACGCAGGACAACGGCAAGTTACTGAGTGAGACGAGCGCAGGAGACCTGCCGGCAGTCACCCAGATGTTCCATTATTGGGCCGGGGCAGCCGACAAGCTGCATGGCGAAACCGTCGATATCTCCCCTGCCAGCCTAAACTACATCCGCCGCGAACCGATCGGTGTCGTCGGGATCGTGATCCCCTGGAATTCGCCCCTATCGATTTTCACGGCAAAAGTCGGCGCCGCCTTGGCGGCAGGCAACACGGTGGTCGTAAAGCCAGCCGAAACGGCATCGTGCTCGGTGCTTGCCGTCGCTCAGCTTTTCGCCAAGGCCGGATTCCCGCCCGGTGTCGTCAATGTCGTCGCCGGCCTGGGAACCACGGCAGGCGACGCCCTGGCGGGCCATCCCGACGTCGGCAAGATCACGCTCACCGGGTCAACGGCGACGGCGCGTGCGATAACCCGCCGTTCAGCCGACGCGATCAAACCTTTGAGCTTCGAGCTGGGCGGAAAATCGGCCAATATCGTCTTTGCCGATGCCGACTTGGACGCCGCCGCGATCGGCACAACAACCATGGCGGTCTTTACCGGCGCAGCCGGCCAATCCTGCATCGCCGGCTCCCGAATTCTCGTCCAATCGTCGATCTATGACGAGATGGTCTCGCGGATCAGCACGATTGCAAAGTCGATCAGAGTCGGCGACCCGCTGGATAAGGCCACCGGCATGGGCCCGATCGCACTGGACCGACAATTCGACAAGGTACGCAGCTATATCGAGCTTGGACGCTCAGAGGGCGGCGAGGTTCTGTTCGGTGGGCGCAGCGGCGCAAGTCTGTTCGACGACGGCTCACCCTTCGCTAAGGGCTATTTCGTTGAGCCCACGCTGTTTGCCGGCCTAAGCAATCAGGCACGGACGAGCCGGGAAGAAATATTCGGCCCAGTGGCCTGCATCATGCCGTTCGACGATGAAGACGAGGCGCTCGCCATCGCTAACGATTCGCCCTACGGCTTGGCTTGCGGCCTTTGGACAAACAATCTGAAACGCGCACATCGCATGGCTGCCTGCGTTGATGTCGGCGCGGTTTGGGTCAACACCTACCGCAGGATGCACTGGGCTCTTCCGTTCGGCGGCACCAAGGACAGCGGCTATGGCCGCGACAGCGGATTGGAGAGTCTTGAGGGCTATATGAAGGGCAAGGCGGTCTGGATCGACCTGACCTGAAATGACCACCACTTCTCTGATTTCTCCGCTGATGCCCGACGTCGATTTCGGCGTCGATCCGATCATAGACTTCTATGAGCGAACCGCCGCGCTGCAGGCCGAAGGAAGGCGCGTTGCCCCTGTCCGATTCAACGGCGGAATTGCCTGGCTGATCCTCAAGCACAAGGATCTGGCTGAAGCCTATAGCGACGAGGAGGGCCTTCCCGCCGCACCGGCCTATGAACGCCATACGGTACCGATCGAGGGCCGAACAATTCTCGCCATGACAGGCGAAGAGCACCGTATTCAGCGCGCCTTGGTATCGGCAGCATTCCAGCCAGCCGCAATCCGCCGCTTGGTCGATCGCACCCTTGTGCCGGTCGCGAATGGCCTGATCGATGCCTTCGCCGACAAGAAGGAGGTCGATATCGCAGCCGCCTTCGCGCGGGTCTACCCGTTCAGCGTCATCAGTCAGATGCTGACAATCCCGATCACCGACGAGAAAAACGTAATCGACTGGGTTTTCATGATGCTCCGCTATTTTTGGGAGCCGCAGAAGGCCATGACGGCGCGCGCCGCGCTCGACGCCTATGTAAAACCAATCATCGAGGCCCGCCGACGCAATCCGGGGGACGATATCATCTCCCGCCTAACGGTGGCTGAGGTCGAAGGTCACCGACTGAGCGAAGATCAGATTCTCACCTTTGTTCGCGTGCTGTATCCGGCTGGGGCCGAGACTACCTTCCTTGCCATCAGCGGCATGATGTTCGAGGTTCTGTCGAACCCGGACATTCTGGAGCATCTGCGCGCGAAGCCGCAGGACCGGCCTGCCGCCGTGGAAGAATCATTGCGCAAGGCCGGCCCCCTGGCCGTTCTTCCACGCTATACGCAATCCGCGGTTACGATCGGCGGCGTAAAGATCCCGGCGAATAGCTGGCTGCTTTACGGCAACGGACCGGCCGGCCATGATTCGGACGAATATGCCGATCCCGAAAGCTTTCTCCTGGGGCGCGACAACAACCGGCACCTCGCTTTCGGCAAGGGACCGCATTTCTGCATCGGGTCCCACCTGGCCCGAGAGGAAATGCGCATCGCCCTTTCGCTGCTGCTCGACCGACTACCCGGTTTGCGCTTGATCAAGGATGACTCGGTCCGAATCACAGGCACCGGCGGGATCCTGCGCGGTGCCTATAAATTGCCGGTGACGTTCGATGAAGTTCTGGCGCCCATCGAGTACCAAACACCGAAAAGAGAGTGGCGTTGAGGCTTTCGGCAGTTGCCTTTTCGACACGGCTAACCGAAACTTTTGTCGGCACACGATCACGGAACCGACACTTGGCTGACTTTAGGAAAGCGGCTTTTTAAATGATCTCTCGCAGGGTTGTCCTCGCAGGTCTGACGGGTTTGACGATGCCGACCCTAACCGGTTGTGCAGGGCGCCCCACATCTCCCCGTCTGGCGGCAAGGCCAGGGCCAAAGACAACAGCTTCACCGGTCGGCTTAGACGCCGTAATCGATATGAGCCACTTGGTTGCGGTTACCGATTTCACATTGGTGCGCCGACACAGCAATATTCTGGCCGTTGTGCATAAAGCCAGCGAAGGCGGCGACTGGCGCGATCCGCTTTACAGCGAGCGCCGCCCTGAGGCCGAAGCGGCCGGTCTACTGTGGGGCGCCTACCATTTCGGCACGCATCAATATTCCGGAGCTGAGCAGGCCGCGGCCTTCCTGGCCGCCGCCCAGCCTGGACCGACGACGATAATGGCGCTGGATCTGGAGCCGAACGAACTCAACCCCGCCAACACAATGAACATCGAACAGGCCGAGGCCTTTGTCCTGGCCATCTATCAGGCGACCGGCCGCCTGCCCCTTGTTTACACGCACCCCATCTGGGCCGATGGAGGTTCATACGGAAGGGCCAGTATCAGCCTGGGAGGCGCCATCGGCCCTCAATCCATCCTGGCCCGCTGTGACCTATGGTTGGCAGATTATCGCGATGAACCCGAATTGCCCCTCGCCTGGGCGGCCAGGGGATGGCGTCTTTGGCAATATGCAGGCGATGTCAATGCGGATAATGGCGGGTCTTTCGACTCATCGTCGCGGGCAGTCGCGGGGGTCGAGCGCTGCGACCGCAATCTGTTTGTCGGCGATGCGCCCGCTCTCTATCGATACTGGAATGGCCACGCAGTCTCTGCCTAAGGCGTCAGTGAGCAACATAAACCCGACATATCGTCGGCTATAGGGGCGTTCTTTCTGGGCCACCGCGACCGTGTTAATGGCCCACCATCGATCCATCTGTTGCTCCCTCTGCATCGAGAGGCGTAACCATAGGCCGGATGCGGGTCACCGCAGGTTAGCCTCCAGCGCCAAGTCACTGGTAACTCCGTCGTCAGCAAACGCTCCAGCAAAGGTACAAACGTGAGCGATCAAAGTCGTGGGGCACCCCAATCCGGCCCGTCGCGGTGGAACACGCCCGACCGTCCAAGAAGCAAGAATTACGCTTATCTGCTGCGCACACTGGGTTTCATGCGACCCTATGTTCGGCAACTCACCTACTTCTTCATCGCTCTGCTGGTCACATCCAGCGCGACGCTCAGCATGGGGTTGGGCCTCAAATTCCTGATCGACCGCGGATTGAGCGCCCGTGATCCGGCCTTGCTGAACGAAGGATTGGCGATCGTCCTTGCCATCGTCGTTGCGATCGCCGCGGGGACCTACGTCAGGTTCTATTATATTTCATGGGTCGGCGAACGTGTCGTCGCCGATATCCGAAAAGCGGTTTTCAGCCAGATATTGAGGTTAAGTCCCGGCTTCTTCGAAACGACAAAGACCGGCGAAATCCTCTCGCGCCTGACGACCGATACGTCGTTGCTTCAAACGGTGGTGGGCTCTTCGCTTTCCATCGCCATCCGCAACATATTCAGCCTGGTCGGCGGCGTGGTCATGCTGCTGATTACGAATGTGAAACTGGCTAGTCTGGTCGCACTGGTCGTACCCGCTGTAATCGTCCCGATAATTTGGTTCGGCCGCCGAGTGCGGAAACTGTCTCGGGAAAGTCAGGATCGCGTCGCCGATGTCGGTTCCTATGCCGAAGAAAACCTGAACGCCATTCGTACCGTTCAGGCCTATGTTCACGAGGACATCGATCGCGCGTTCTTCAATCTGAACGCCGAGCGAGCGCTCTCCACCGCGATGCGGCGCATTCTGGCCCGTGCCGCCATGGGCGGGATCGTCATCCTCCTGGTGTTCGGCGCAATCGCCGTGGTGCTGTGGGCGGGTGGTCGCGGCGTCATCGCCGGCGAGATATCGCCCGGAGACCTTTCGGCCTTCATATTTTATGCCGTCACCGTGGCCGCAGCCGTCGGCTCGGTCAGCGAGGTCATGGGTGATCTGCAACGCGCGGCGGGCGCGACCGAACGGCTGGTGGAATTGTTGGAGACACAGCCCGATATTGCGGCCCCTGCCAATCCGAAGCCGATGCCCGTGCCGGCTCAGGGCTCGGTCGTCTTCGATAACGTTACCTTCCACTATCCGTCGCGGCCGGATACCGCTGCGTTGCATGGGCTCAATCTAACCGTAAGTCCGGGCGAACATGTTGCACTCGTCGGTCCATCGGGTGCGGGCAAGAGTACGGTTTTCCAGCTGCTGCTGCGCTTTTACGACCCGCAGGCCGGAGCAATTCGCATCGACGGGATGGATCTGCGGGAAGTGGATCCGCGCGACGCCCGTTCGCGCATCGCCATCGTGGCGCAAGATCCGGTCATTTTCGCCGCCGATGCGATGGAGAATATTCGCTATGGACGACCGAGCGCCAGCGACGCCGAAGTCATCGCAGCAGCGGAAGCCGCGGCTGCGATGGAATTCATCCGCAAGCTGCCGGAGGGAATGAAAAGCTTTCTTGGTGAACGCGGACTGCGCTTGTCGGGCGGACAGAAGCAGCGCATCGCCATAGCCCGTGCGATCCTGCGCGATCCGGCGGTTCTACTTCTGGATGAAGCAACCAGCGCCCTCGACGCGGAGAGCGAGCGGCTGGTCCAGACAGCGCTGGAGCATCTTATGATCAGACGCACGACAATGGTGATTGCACATCGCCTGGCCACTGTCGTGAACGCCGACCGCATCGCGGTAATAGACGACGGCCGGCTGGTCGCCACAGGACGTCACGATCAACTGCTGATCAGTAACCCTCTTTACGCCCGTCTCGCCGCACTTCAGTTTACCGCAGACGCGGGCCGCCAAGCGGTCACCGCCGATGAGGCCATCTAGGCAAATCGGCTATTGGAAATGAGAGCTGAACCCCGCCGAAGGGAAGTTCAGATAAGGAGAGGTTGATGGGAACGATCGCGATCGTCGGCATGGGGCCCCTGTTGGGTCTGGGGCTGGCCAAAAGATTTGGACGGGAAGGTTTCAAGGTCGCGATGATCTCGCGCAATCAGGAGGCGCTCAGCAAATTCGAAGCGCAGTTGAAACCTCTCGGGATCGAGGCGGCGGGATTCGCAGCGGATGTGTCCGATCCGGCGCAGATCGAAAGAGCCTTCGCAGCCATTCGCGGGCGGTTCGGCGATATCGATATTCTGGAATTCAGCCCGACCAATTGGAACAAAGGCGACTATCAGTCGACCGTTGCCCTGGCCACCACGGTGGAAAGCGCGAAACTTGATTTCGACCTACTGGTTCTGGGCGCCATCGCATGCGCACGTCAGGTGTTTCCCCAAATGGTCGAGCGCAAGTCGGGAGCGATTTTCTTTACGACCGGTTACTCAGCCATCCATCCGATCCCGTTCATCACCTCGCTTTGCCTGTCGAACTCGGCGCTGCGCAGCTATGCCTATTGCCTGCAGGAGGAATTGGCACCCAGTGGGGTTTATGTCGGAACCGTTTCGATCAACGCCTTTATCGCCGATGGGACTGCGGCCGACCCGGTTACGATCGCCGATCTATATTGGGATATGTACAAAAAGCGGGATCGCATCGAAGAAGTCTTCGGTCCTGTCTGAGGCCGCATTGCAATGTCGTCCTGAACTTGGGAGCGGCTTACGCGCGTGACCTAAGCATGTCGTCGTTCAAGCGGAAGATCGAAGGTGATGGTCGCACCATAGGCGCCGGGTGCGCCGGGATCGACACGCACCTTATCGAAGGTCAGGACGCGCGTAGCCAACGTAAAGCCCTCCTTCAGGTCGTGCGTAACCATAAAGACGGTAATCTGCTCCTCCCGCCAAAGACGCGTGATCAGCTCATACATCTGCGTCTTGGTGCCGGGGTCCAGGGCGCCGAACGGTTCGTCGAGCAGCAAAAGCTTAGGCTTGCGTATCAAGGTCTGAGCGATGGCCAGACGCTGCTGCATGCCGCCGGAAAGCTGAGCCGGATATTTATTGCGCGAAGCGCTGAGCCCGACCGCCTCGATAACGCGTTCAGCCTCGGCAATCGCGCGTCGCCGCGATGCCCCGAACAGCTTTCCGAGCAACGGTGATCCGCCGAATTCGAGCCCCAAGATCACGTTCTGAACAACGGTGAGATGCGGGAAGACCGAATAGCGCTGGAACACGACACCCCGATCGGGGCCCGGTTCGGCCGGTAGCTTTTCGCCGTCCAGCAGTATCTCGCCGCGCGTCGGCTGCTCCATCGATAGAAGCAGGCGGAGAAATGTTGTCTTGCCGCAACCGGACGGTCCGATCAGAACACAGAACTCACCCGATGCGATTTCGAGATTGATACGCTCCAGGACGATCTGACCGGGATATTCCATCCAAAGATTGCGTACCGAGACCTGGCTCATGACCCGTCCGTCGACGCTAACCAAGGGAAGCAACGGCGATTGAAGACGCGCAGCGCCCAATCCATCATAAAGGCCAGGAAGGTAATCCAGGCGACATAGGGCAGAATTACATCCATCGCCATATAGCGCCGCATCAGGAATATCCTGTAACCCAGCCCATCCGTTGCGGCGATCGCCTCGGCGGATATCAGGAACAGCCACGCCGGTCCCAGCGACAGTCGGATCGCGTCGGCCAATCGCGGCGCCATCTGCGGAAGAACCACGCGCAGGATGATCTGCCAGGTTGACGCCCCCAAGGTCTGCGCCTTGATCAGCAGTTCTCCAGGCATGTCGGTCACGCGCAAGGTCAGATCGCGGATCAGGAACGGCGTGATTCCGATGACAATAAGCACAACCTTGGACAGTTCATCCAAGCCGAAAACGATGAACAAGATCGGCAATATGGCCATCGGCGGCACCATCGAGACCACCGCAATAAACGGCGACAGGCCGGAGCGCACATAGGGAATGACACCGGTCGCAATGCCGAAGACCAGCCCCAACAGCGTGGCTACGGCCAAACCCATGGCAAGCCGGCCCAGGCTGGCCAATGTGTCGACCCACAGCAATATCTCGCCGGTCCGCATATCCTGGGCGAAGGCCATGCGGTGGATGGCAGCGCCAAAGGCCGCCAGCCCCGGCAACAGCTTGTCGTTCGGATTGTCGGCCAGGCGTAGTGCGGAAAAGATGAAATAGGCGATGATGGCGAGGATGAACGGAAACGCGCCCCAGGCGATCCGTCCGCCGCGGTCAGGTCGCCGATTGATGATGCGGCGGCTCATGCGGGCCTCAAAGCTTGTGGGCCGCGGCGAGCTTCATAAATTCGTCATCGAAGCGCAGTTTGACATTCCCCTTGTCCCCTAAAATCTGCCCGCTGGGGAACTGGATGCCGACGACATCCATCGAAGGCGCCCCCTGCCCCAGCAACCCGTGATCGAAAGAAAACTTCCTTACCAGATCCATCGTTTTGGGCAGGTCCGCACCGTCGGCAAACGCCACGGCCTCCGTCGGGTCGTAGAACATCCTGGTGGTCGTTAATTGGCGATCGAACCCGGCGATGTCAGTACCCGAATCGGTTGCCATCTGTTGGTGCGATGTATGGCTGGCAGCGTCAGCCGCGGACATCGTGCTCATAACCTCGTACCAGGCCCCGGTCAGCGCCATCGCGAGTTTGGGATTATCCTTCAGGACGGCAGTCTTCACCCCCATCATGTCGATGATCTCGCCCGGCACCTGCGAGGAGTCGAAGACCTTTTCCGCCAGAGGGTTTTTCAGCACCTCGCCAACCTGCGGATTCCAGGTCACGACAGCACCGACGCCCCCGGTTCCGAAGGCGGCAACGATATCCGCATCCGATGTATTCACCAGCGTGACGTCGCGCTCGCTCAGATGGACCGTGTCCAGTGCCCGGGCCAGCAGATATTGCGATACCGACAATTCGACTAGATTGACCTTGCGCTTGGCGATGTCCGCCAGCTTGGGATGGTCGGACGGATTGGCGCGTTTCAATATGACCGCGTCATTGCCGTTCGAGTAATCGCCCAGAATGATCGCCGTCGTGTCGACGCCGCCCGCCGACGGAATTGTGAGGCAATCCATGTTGGTGAGGACGACCCCGTCGAAGGCGCCCGCCGTATATTGATTGATCGACTCCACATAATCGTTGACCTCGACCAGCTCGATCTGGATGCCGTATTTATCGGCCCATTTTTTCAAGATGCCGGCCTCGGCTGCATAGGGCCAGGGCATCCAGCCGACATAGATCGACCAGGCGATCCGGAACGATGTCTTAGGCGCCGCCTCTGCCTGCGGTGACGCGGCCGCCAGACCGGTCACGCACAGCAGTGCGGCTATCCACAATGGCACGGGCTTGCGCATAGCATTGAACTCCTTCGCTTCGCCCCTTACGGGTTGAACCGAACCTTTGCCGTGATTCCGATCGTCAGCGGCCTGACAGTATAGCCCTCGACGACGGTGTTGATTTCCGGACGTTGGATGATCGTCCGGTCGTCTCCCAGATTCTTGGCGTAAAGCGATATATCGTACATTTCGGTCTCAAACCCGAGGCTGGCGTTCACCACGCCGTACGACGGATTGTAGTAGTTCGAATTACCGATCTGATAGCTGCCGTTGGAGCGCCCGGTGAACGTGTAATCGGTGCGGACGGTCAGCGTCATATCGCTGTTCAGCGGATAGTCATACTGAACCGAGCCTGTGAAAGTGTCATAAGGCACGTCGATCAGGCGCTGCCCGACTGCGACGGTCGAGGCGTTGTCCGTCTGGGTAATCGCGGCATGCTGGAAGCTGGCGGTGGCCCCTAAAGTCAGGCCGGGAATGGGCCGATAGCTCGCCTCAAGCTCACCGCCGTAAATATCGGCATCGCCGATGTTCAAGGTTACGTAATAGCCGCAAGTCGGCAGGTAGATCTGCTGCTGGATATTGCTCCACTGGGTGTAGTAGGCCGAACCGTCGATCGACACTTTATTGTCGTCCAGCCGGTTCTTCGATCCGACCTCATAGGTCCATAGCTTGTCCGAAGCGAACTTAAGCGGGTCGGACGTTATCCCGAGATTGGAGAAATCGCCCGCGCAAACCGTCGTCGGTCCGAAGGGCGCAGGACTGGGCTCCGGTCCGCCCAGCCGATAGCCTTTGGAAATCGACCCGTAAACATTCGATGATGGATCGACGTCATAGGTCATCGTGAACTTGGGCGTGAAAGCATAGGAATGAGACAGTTGGTTGAACGGGCTGAAATTGCCAATCTGGTAGAAGCCGTAGGTCGTGAAATTCACCACATCGCGAGCGATCAGGTAACGCGCGCCGACCGCCGCATGCAGGTTAGGCAGGATGTCATAGTCCGCCTGCCCGAAAATCGCATACTGCCTTTCGTCATATTTTTTCTCATCAGCCTCATCGACATCGTTCGGGAACAACTGCGTAATTCCCGGCCCTCCGTAAAAGTCGTTAACCGGGCTTTGCTCGAGCGGTACGCCGTAAATCTGTTTGAAGGCAGCGTTGATTCCGGGGATCTGCTGGAAATTCGTGTTGTGAATCCATTGGTCCGAATAATAGAGACCCGCCACCCATTTCAGCGGCAACTCGCCTTCTTCGGGCAGGTGAGACGATAGCCGCAGTTCCTGCGAAATCTGCCCGTAACGCGTCGTGTATTTAACGGGCGAGCGCAGATTGCCGATTATGGAATCGTCCTTCGCCGGGTTGGGCGCGAAGTTCGGATAGTTGGGATCGGGCGGAAGCGTATCCAAAAACGCCTCGGCGAACAGCGTGCTGTTATAGTAAGTACCGTCCTGTTGCCGGGCAAAATCGCGCCAGAAATAACCGGTGACCGACGTCAGGTCGGCAAATCCCAAATCATGGGTGACGGTAAGGCTCGGCAGGAACATCGTATCCCGGCCATATTCCACGACCTGTTTATCCTGCTTCCACAAGCCCTGGGCGGGATAGAAAGCCGCGTTATCGTCGGCCTTGTCGCGTTGGAAAAACAAGCCGGGCGTTACGGTCGTGTCATCGTCCACAAGCAGCTTGCCGGTGAGACGGAACATCAAAGCGCGCTCGTCATTGACGCCAGACTGGGCCAGTTCCCCGCTCTGCGTATAGTGATCGATGTAGCCGCTATCGAGACTATAGCCCAGACTGGCCCGGATCGCCGCCTTACCCTCCACGATCGGCACATTGACGACAGCGCCTTCGTTGTAATTGACGCCGCCGTGGATGGTCCCCGACAAATCCGTCGAAAGCATACCGCTATAATTGTCGACGTCAGGCTGCTTGGTGACGAAGCGGATCGTCCCGCCCATCGAACTTGCGCCGTAGAGCGACCCCTGCGGGCCGCGCAGCACCTCGATCCGATCGATATCGAAGAGCTTTGGCTGGCTGGAACCGTCGAAGAAGTTTTTGACCGTGATCGAGACATCGTCGAGATAGATGCCCACAGTGGCGGAACCCGAGGTCGAGCTGATGCCGCGGATCGAGATATTGTCCAGTCCCTCGCTGGCACCCAGCGAGTTGAACGAGACGCCGGGAATTGCGCGGGCGATATCGTCGTAGTTTGCAATCTGCTTTGCCTGGATCTCATAGCTGCTGAGGGCGGATATGCTGATCGGGATATTTTTCAGATTTTCCGATCGCTTCTGCGCCGTGACGACAACCTCCTGCAGTCCGCTGTCGTCAGCTGGTGCGGCAGCGGCAGGATCGGCATCCGCCGCGAGTACAAGCCTATTGGGAATTGCCGCAAGCAACGCCATCAGGCTGACAGAAAGCAACGATGTTTCGCGAAATCCCATAGTCCGAAGCCTCCTGTGCAAGGTGCGGAATTGCACCTTCGAGAGACTTTTCGCGTCTAGGACTTAACCCCCACTCGGGTGATCATCCCGGGGCGCGAAGGCCTCCCCGACATTGGATCTCCCGGGCTTTTATCCCGCCGTGTGTCCAGCAGCGGCGCGCTGCTGGATGGCATCTCTCGGACCAGACATCCTCACCGGACCGGAACCCTAGACGCCCATTACCCTTAAGCTAGCAAAGATCGTGCCAGATTTTGCACCGCAGCAATTTGGCGAAAACCGTCGCAATACTTGCCGGTCCATCTGCTTGGGATGCTCATCCGGTTAGCAAATTGTGCATCGTGTGATGCCGTTTTAAGCAGAGTTTGACCGGCCGGCAGAAAGGCTCTCCCGGCCGAGCCAATTGAGCCAACCGCCGAACATTGTGATGTCCTCCGAATTGGCTACGGCGTAAGCCTCGGCGAGGAAGCTTTTCACTTGCGTACCGTCTTCCAGCGTCACAGTCCCGATACCCAGCGGCGGCGGAATTTCGGCCACGAAACTGCCGAAGGCGGCAAAATCCAGCTCCCATATTTCAAGTTCGATCAGCCCCTGGCCCAGCCCGTCATAGACCAGTCCCGGTTTTGCCGGCACCGTTCCGTCCAACGCATAAAGACTATAGCCGGGAGCTGATCTAGCCGACTTGACCAGACGCGCCTTGCGGTTCGTCAACTGCCAATTCAAAGGCTGTCCCGACAGATGCGCACCGACGACAGCGAGTGTGACCCCAGTCGGCTTGATCGGCGCAGCCGGCGCTTCCGGCGGAAGCGCCCGACCTGTTCCACCGACGCTCGCGTCCGGCATCGCCCGGTGCAGCCGATCGGCCAACCGCGCAATTTTGTAATCTTCGAATGCGCGCCCCATCAACGTGACGCCGAACGGCAGACCGCCCGGCCGAAAGCCTGCCGGAACGGCGATGGCGGACAGATCCATCAGATTCGCGAAATTGGTATAGATGCCGAGGTTGCTGTTGAGGTTGACCGGATCGGCTAGCACTTGGTCGATCCGATAGGTCGTGCCTGTCGTAGGCAGCAACAGAACATCCATCCGCGCCCATTGCGCCTGCGCGGTGCGGATCAGTGCCGCGAGGCGGTAGAAGGACTGAAACCCATCGACCGCCGATATGCGCTCCGCACTGCCGATGATATCCCAGACAACAGGATGGACGGCGCCTGGATTGTCGAATTTGAACGTCCGCAGCGCCGCCAGCCGCTCGGCAACCCAAGGACCCTGATAGAGCAGTTTAGCGGCATCTCGGAATGGGCTGAAATCGATCGCTACTTTCGTTCCCCCCAACGACGTCAAACGGTCGACAGCCTCGCCATATAATGCTGCCGCCGCATCATCACCGAAGAACTCGAGTCCATTTTCCGGCACGCCGAACGTGAAATCCGCGGGCAACTCGGCGTCAATTCCATGGGGTGCGGGACGCGCATAATCGTCTTCCTTGTCGAAACCTTGGGCCAAAGCCAGGACACGAAGAGCCTCACCCGCGGTTCCGGCAAAAATCGAAACGCAATCCTGGCTACGGCAAGCCGGAACGACGCCGCGCGTGCTGATCAGACCCTTTGTCGGCTTCAGTCCAACGATGTTATTGAAACCGGCCGGGACCCGGCCCGAGCCCGCGGTATCGGTGCCGAGAGCAAAGCTTACGAGCCCGGCAGCCATTGCGACCGCGGAACCGGAACTCGACCCGCCGGAGATATAGGCCGGATCGAAAACAGAGGTGCAAATACCGTAGGGAGAGCGGGTTCCGACAAGGCCTGTGGCGAACTGATCGAGGTTCGTTTTCCCGACGACGATCGCGCCGGCGGCCTCAAGCTTTTCGACGGCCGTGGCCGAGCGATTGGGAATATAGGCGAACTCGGGACAGGCCGCGGTCGTCTCCAACCCGACGACATCGATATTGTCCTTAACCGCGAATGGGATGCCGAACAGCGGCATCGCCTCACCCGCATCCTGGCGCTGTCGAATCTCTGCGAGCTTTACGGCAAGCTGATCACGCGAAGCCAAGCTTATCCAAACCGGCCTTTCTCCATGCGCGGCGATGGCGTCCATCACTTCATCGAAGACCTGTTCGGGCGTAACGCTCCCGCAAGCATAGGCTGCTGAAAGTCCGGCAATATCGAGTGGTCGCGTCATTTGGCCCTATCCCTTATTCGGGACGAAAAACAACGAGCGTTTGACCGGTCGTGACAGCCCGCCCCTCGGCACAGCGCATCTCGACCACCATTCCATCGGCAGGAGCCGAAACCTGCATTTCCATCTTCATCGATTCCACGATCACCACGGTCTCGCCGGCTTTGACTTGCTGTCCGGCTGCTACCGGTATCCGCCAAACGCTGCCCGATACCGGGCTGGCGATTGCATCGCATCCTGGCGGAAGCTCGTCCGCATCCTGATCGATATGGGCTTCCGGAAGATCGGCTGCGTAGCTGATTTGACCCGAAGCCTCCCACCTTGCCCGTTCGGCCTCAAACGCGCTCTGCTGGCGTAACTTGGCAGCCCGGATGCCGGTTTCATTTTCTTCGAGGAAAATCCGGTAGTCCTTCAAGCTGAAGGTTTTTTCGACAATGTCGAGGCGCGCGCGCCCATGCAAAAAATCAGCGCGGAACTTAAGCAGATCTTCCCCGCTGACAGGATAGAATTGAACCTGATCGAAGAACCGCAGCAGCCAAGGGCGATCCTTCTCAAATTCCGCCGTAACCCGGTAAGTGTTCCACATCTGGCAAGTGCGGCCGACGAACTGGTACCCGCCCGGTCCTTCCATGCCGTAGACACACAGATAAGCCCCGCCGATACCAACGGCATTTTCCGGAGTCCAAGTGCGCGCCGGGTTATATTTGGTCGTGACCAAGCGATGCCGCGGATCGACCGGTGTGGCCACCGGGGCGCCCAGATAGACGTCGCCCAAACCCATCACCAGATAGCGCGCTTCAAAGACAATCCGCTTCACATCCTCAATCGATTCCAACCCGTTGATGCGGCGGATAAACTCGATGTTGCTGGGGCACCATGGCGCATCCGCGCGGACCGACTGCATGTATTTTGCAATCGCAAGCTCAGTCGCTTCATCGTCCCAAGACAATGGCAACCGGACAATCCGCGTGGGGACCTGCATATCTTCGATGCCGGTTAGGGATTCCTCGGCGGTCCACAGTATCTCGAGCAATCGGTCGAGCGAAAGAACGCGGCAGTCGTAGTGGATTTGCAATGACCGGATGCCGGGCGTCAGCTCGATGATGCCGGGGACCGATTGCCCTTCGACCCAACCCATTAAGGCATGGACCCGCAAGCGCAATTCCAGGTCGAGAACAAGCGGCCCATACTCGACGAGAAGATATTTATCGCCCGCACGGCGATAAACGACCGCGGGTCGCGCCCCCTCTTGCGGCATTTCGGAAAGAATCGGGGCATCGATTCCGCTTCCGACGAGAAGCGGCAGTTCGGTTGCCTTCGGCTCGCGCAATTCGCAGACCAGTATGTCCTGGCGAGCCTCGGCCACCGCAGCCTCTGTCGGCGTCAGGCGGCGGAAACGCACCCTGTCGTTCGCACGCAGCTGCCCCATCTTCCAAAGCTCGGACTGAACGATCGTAACGGGACAGACGAAACCGCCAAGAGACGGACCGTCGGGACCCAATATGACGGGCATATCGCCGGTGAAATCTACGGCGCCGATTGCATAGGCATTGTCATGGATATTCGAAGGGTGAAGCCCGGCCTCTCCACCGTCCGACCGCGCCCATTTCGGCTTTGGCCCGATCAGGCGGACGCCTGTTCGGCTGGAATTATAGTGGACCTCCCAAGTGGCAGCGAAAAATTCCGCGATATCATCTTCGGTGAAGAAATCCGGGGCGCCATGAGGGCCATAGAGCACGCCCAATTCCCATTCATGAGAGATTGCGGGCTGCAGATGCGCCGGAATCCCGCGCGGACTCTGTCCGATCGCGCCATCGCCCAGATGGAGAACATCGCCCGGGATCAGCGCCCGTCCGCCGTGGCCCCCGAACTTGCCCAGCGTGAAGGTAGAGCGACTGCCCAGATATTGCGGTACCTCAAAACCGCCGCGGACAGCCAAATAGGCGCGACAGCCGGTATCCTTAACCGCGCCGATACGTAACATCGACCCGGCAGATATGCGGATAGGTGACCAGAAGCCAACCGACTTGCCATCGACTTCGGCGTTCATTTCCCCACCGGTCAGGCAGATGATTGCCGCCGTGTTGAATTTCAGAGTTGGGCCAGAAACCGTCAGTTCCAACGCCGCCGCCCCGGGCGGATTGCCGACGCCCAGGTTCGCAAGGCGGAATGAGACGTGATCCATTGGCCCGGAAGGGGGCACACCGACATTCCAATATCCGACCCGGCCGGGATAATCCTGGATCGTCGTCTGAGTGCCGGCTACCAGCACTTCAATCGTATTGGGCCTATAGGCGAAGTCTTCCAGGGCCCGCGTGGTCATGCTTCCGCCAGTGAATATCGGATCGGCCACAAGCTGGCGCAGATAATCGAGATTGGTCTCGATACCGGCAATTACGGTGGAGGACAAAGCCGAACGAAGCTTCTCCAACGCCTCTGACCGATCCCTGCCAGTGACAATGATCTTAGCCACCAGCGGATCGTAGAAGGGCGTGATCTCGGTACCGTCCTCGACCCAGGTCTCGATCCGAGCACCGTCCGCAAAGCGCGCCCGGGTCAGCAGACCCGAAGACGGACGAAAGTCGCGCGCGGGATCTTCGGCATAGAGCCTCACCTGAATCGATGCGCCTTGAGGCGCCGGCTGGGACAGTGAGAAAGCCTCCCCTGCCGCTTGGCGGATCATCCATTCGACCAGGTCTATGCCGGTGACCTCTTCGGTCACCCCATGTTCGACCTGAAGGCGCGTATTGACCTCGAGAAAATAGAACTCCCCGGTTGCTGTGTCATAGATGAACTCGACCGTTCCTGCGCTGGCATAGCCGACAGCCTCGCCGAGCCGTACCGCCGTCGCCCACAAGGCCGCCCGAGTTGCCTGCGTCAGGCCCGGAGCCGGCGTTTCTTCGATAATCTTCTGGTTGCGGCGCTGCGTCGAGCAATCGCGCTCGCCCAGGGCGACGACCTTACCTTTTCCGTCGCCGAATATCTGAACTTCGATGTGCCGGCCACGCTCGACATATTTCTCCAGGAAAATGCCGGCCTCATCGAAATTCCCGCGCGCCAAGCGGGCGACCCGGCCGAACAGCTCTTCCATCCGGTCTTCGCTTCGGCAGAGCTGCAGGCCAATACCGCCGCCGCCCGCCGTGCTTTTGATCATCACCGGATAGCCGATGCGCCGCGCCTCGATCTTGGCATGTGAGACGTCGCTCAGCAGTCCGCTACCCGGTGCAAGCGGCACACCCGCTCGCGCAGCCAGATCTCGGGCCGAATGCTTTAGACCAAAAGCCCGCATCTGCTCAGGCGTCGGCCCGATGAAGGTAATGCCGACTGCCGCGCATAATTCAGCGAAACCCGGATTCTCCGAAAGAAACCCATATCCGGGATGGATGGCATCGGCACCGCAAGCCCGGGCGATTTCCAAAATCTTGTCGGCGCGAAGATAGCTTTCAGCGACCGGCGCCGGCCCGAGACAGACCGATTCCCCCGCCTGGGATACATGCAGCGAATTGGCATCGGCCTCGGAATAAACGGCGACCGATCCGATCCCCATCCGATCCAGCGTGCGGATGATGCGGCAGGCGATTTCGCCGCGATTGGCGATAAGTACTTTCTTAAACATCCCGGGCGTCAGACCGGATTCCAGATCAGAACTTCGATCGGGGTGGGGTTATAGGCATTGCACGGATTATTGAGCTGCGGACAGTTCGAGATCAGCACGATGACATCCATGCAGGCGCGCATCTCGACATATTTTCCGGGGCCGCTGACCCCATCGGCGAAGGTCAGGCCGCCTTGCGGGGTGACCGGCACGTTCATAAAGAAATTGATGTTGTGGGTGATGTCGCGCTTGGTCAATTTCATGTCGTCATGCTCAGCCACCGCCAGGAGCCAACTGTCGCGACAGGCATGCATGGTGCGCTTTTCCAGATCATAGCGAACGGTATTGGACTCAGTCGCGCATGCGCCGCCCAGCGTGTCGTGCTTCCCGACCAGGTCGGCGACGATTTTCAGCATCACGTTGCATTCGGTGGATAGAAGCTTGGAGCCCAATCCAAGATAGACATTGCCCTGGGCGCGGATCGTATCGACCGCGCTATAGCGCTCAGCCGGATCGTCGGCGCGAAAAAACAACGTATCGGCCGCCTGGTTTCCCTCCAGATCGACAATACGGAATATCTGATCCTTCTCGACCGTTCTGATCCAATAATCGCCTGCAGGAACGACCTGACGGAATATTGCAGCGTCCGGGTTCAACATACTTTCCTTAAGCATCTCTATTCCCCCTGATGCGAAGCGCAGAGGTGGTAGATTTCGTTATTGAGGAAACCTCGACCGTTCTCAGGGCGGGAATTCAAACAGAAATCATCCTCAGCCACAGGCGCAGCTTTGCGGATGCGCAGCGTCACCGGTTTGCGGGGATATTCGGCCGCCGGATTCATCGGGTGGGGGCACGTGTGCAACAGCACCAGCGTATCCATCTCAAACCTGAGATCGAAGGATGAGCCGGCAGATGAATTGGCCGGATCGAAGACCATCGCCCCGTCGGCGGTAGCCGCGACCTTGCTGAACCAGTTCACATTCGCAGCAAGGTCGCGTCGGCCTAGCCCGTATTTTCCGCCCTCAACAAGAAAGGCGTCATGGCCGTTCTGGGTCCAGTCGTTCTTGTAATCCTGGTAGCTCCTGTTGCCCCACCGCTCGGCGACTATCGCCTTGTTCGCGTTGCCCGACACCGTGTCGTGCCAGCCGACCGTATCGCCGACGATCGAGCAAAATATCCGTCCCATGTCCGAATAGAGGCAGTGGCCGCGCGTCAGCCTGAAGGTATGCTGACATTTCAGCGTATCGGGTGCGTTGTAACGTTCCAGGGGATTGTGCGGATTATAGAAGAGCATCCCGACATTGGCGCCGCCCTGGTCGTCGATGAGGGTGAGCGCTGTCCCCCGGCGGGCCGTGAACGACCAATGTTTGCCGCCCTCGATAGCGGTCTCATAGAGAATCGCCCCATCAGTCATGGAACGAGCCTTTCGGTGACCGGACCGGGACCTTCAGAAATCGAAATGCCATAACGCACAGCCTCCTAACCAAAATGCATCCGTCGCACTTTCGAAGAGGCTCGTGGCAATTCCGGGACCATGACCGCCAATGGCGGAAGATCATCCCGAGGGTGCCAGAGCCTCCTCGATATTCGATCTCCCGGGCTTTTGTCCCGCCGTGTGTCCGCAGGCGCTGCGCCCGTGGATGGCATCTCTCGGACCAGTCATCCTCGCGGATCGGAACCCTAGACGCCTGCTGGGATCGATAACGCAAAAACCATGCCATTCCCAGGGAATGGCGGATCGCTTGATCTATGGGGATTTGGGATAGGCTTATGGCATAGACTTGCTTATCGCGCGTGCTGCGCATTTCCGTCATGCCCGAAAATTAAGCAGATCAAGCGCAGCCTTAGAAACTGTACGGTCTAATGGAATCTGGCGGTTCGACGTCGTCCGCCCCACGACTGCCACACCGAATAGTGGCGGCGCGAACTCAAAATTTCCTTGAATTTCTGCCGGCGAGCGTGGCTGATCGCTCTGGTACTCATGCAAAAAGTCACCGACGGGTTAGAGCGATAAATGTCTGCCACCGATGCGCCCCCCCATTACACCGCGGCCCGGGCATTGGTCGAAGCCCTGCTGGTTCAGGGCGTCGACCATGTCTTCTGCGTTCCGGGAGAGAGCTATCTGGCGGTGCTGAACGCGCTCGCGGATTATCGGGATCGGATCCGCGTCATCACCTGCCGGCACGAAGCTGGAGCCGCGAATATGGCGGAGGCCTATGGCAAGCTGACCGGCCGTCCAGGCATCTGCATGGTGACCCGCGGTCCCGGCGCGACGCACGCCAGTGTCGGCGTGCATACGGCGCAACAGGATTCGACGCCGATGATCCTGTTCGTCGGCCAAATAGCACGGGGCGATCGCGGTCGGGGTGCCTTTCAGGAGGTCGACTACACGCAGATGTTCGGGTCGCTCGCAAAACTGGCGATCGAACTGGACGATTCCAAGCGCGTCAATGAAATCGTCCATCGCGCTTTTTCGACCGCCCTTCAGGGGCGGCGCGGCCCCGTTGTGGTCGCGCTGCCGGAGGATATGCTGATTGAGGACGTTGTCCCGTCTCCAAGCCTTCGAGTGGGACCCCGCCCTTCGGGGCTAGCCCCAAGCGTCGCTTCGCAGATCGCCGAACGGTTGGAGGCGGCAGAGCGTCCGTTGCTGCTTTTGGGTGGCAGCGGCTGGGATAATGAAGCACTTTCGGCACTTAAAGACTGGGCGGAAATATTGCGACTTCCGGTGGTCCTTTCCTTTCGCCGGAAGGACCTGTGGGACAACGAGCACGCCTGCTATGTCGGCGACCTTGGACTGGGCACCAATCCCAAGCTGCTCGAGCGCATAGGGGCAGCCGATCTGATATTGGCCATCGGTGCGCGTCTCGGCGAAAACGCATCGCAGGGCTATAGCCTACTGACCCAAGAGGAAGCCGCCGAAAGACTGATCCATATTCTGGCCGAACCCGGCGAAATCGGCCGGGTCTGGCCCACGTCGATCGGCGCTGTGGCGAACCCGTCCGAAGCCGCTTCAACCATCGCCCAAATTTCGATTCGGCGCCGATGGGAAGCTTGGCGCGCCGCCGCCAGACTGGATTACGAGAATTTTTCGGCGCCGATAAAAGTGTCGGGAGAGGTCAATCTTTCGGAGATATTTCAGCAGTTTCAAGCGCTGCTCGGACCCGACGCAATCATTTGCAACGGCGCAGGCAACTATGCGGCCTGGCTCCATCGTTTCCATCGGCACCGAACCCGGCCGTCGCAGCTGGCGCCCACCAGCGGCGCGATGGGGTATGGCCTGCCGGCATCCATCACTGCCAAACTGCTCTATCCCGACCGCGATGTGATTGCAGTGGCAGGCGACGGCTGCTTTCTGATGATCGGCCAAGAATTGGCGACTGCCGTCCAGAACGAAGTCAATATTATTGTCGTAGTCGTCGACAACGGTTCATACGGTACAATTCGCATGCATCAGGAAACCCAGTACCCCGGCCGGACGATTGCGACTGACCTGCGAAACCCGGATTTCGTCGCCTTCGCCCGCGCTTTCGGCGCCTGGGCGACACGGGTCGAACGCTCCGAGGCGTTCCCGGCCGCGCTTGCGCAGGCGCGCAAAGCCGGCCTTCCTGCCCTCATTCATCTCGTGACTTCGATCGAAGATATTGCGCCAGGACGCAGCATGAGCGACCTCCAAGCACGCACTCGATAAAGGCGGATTTCAAGCCAATCAAAGGGGAAAGCTGTAATGACCGGTAAAACAAAGGCTGCACAGGTGCGCGATCAGGTCGACCACCCGATCATCGATGCCGACGGAC
Organism: Rhodospirillales bacterium; assembly: GCA_003165335.1. Taxonomy (GTDB): domain Bacteria; phylum Pseudomonadota; class Alphaproteobacteria; order BOG-932; family Roseiterribacteraceae; genus BOG-932. Next base: position 25,644 of record PLTD01000204.1, read on the forward strand.
ATTTCGTCGAAATCGGACCGATTCTGGACGACGAGCTTGCGACCTATCTCGAAGAAACCGGCGGCAAAGAATTGCGGGACCGCTATTTGGCCAGCGCGTCCCGGCCGTTCAATACCGCCAATGTGCTGGCTAACAGGGATGACCCTGTCGTCCAGCAGGAATGGCGGTCGATGCCGTCCTGGTGGGGCTGGCAGACCAAGAACACGCTCGACCGCGCGACTGCACACCTGCCCAAGCTGCTCTATCAACGTCTCGACGAGATGGGCATCGATTTCACCCTGATGTACCCCTCGGCCGTCTTGGGCTTGATCCATACCGAAGGCGAAATGGGCGCGGCGCTTGCGCGGGGCGCCAACCGCTATCTGGCGAGCATCTTCAAACCCTATAAGGACAGGATTGCGGTCGGCGCGATCATTCCGATGAGCAGGCCCGACCTCGCAATTGCCGAGCTGGAATATGCCGTCAAGGAACTGGGCGCGAAGACTGCAGTCATTGCCGGGTTCGCACGCAGGCCCTTAGGCGACAAGCCGGCCAACGGACCGCAAGCTGTCCGAGCAGACCATTACGGTATCGACAGCCCTTATGACTATGACCCGTTCTGGGCGAAATGCGTCGAGCTGGGCGTGGCCCCGGTCAGCCACAGTTCGCACCTGCATTTGCGCGTTTCGCGCTCGGTTTCCAACTATGCCTACAACCATATCGGGGCTTTGGGCACATCGCATGAGTCACTGGCCAAGTCGCTTTTCATGGGCGGGGTGACCCGGCGCTTTCCGACCCTGCGCGTGGGGTTTCTCGAAGGCGGCGTCGCTTGGGCCTGCGCCCTTTATGCAGACCTGATCGGTCATTGGAGCAAGCGAAACGCCGAGGCGATTCTGGAGCTGGACCCCGACAGGCTCGATGTCGACGGGCTGATGAAATATGTCAAAGACTTTGGCGACGAGACTATGGTGGGGCAACTCGACCGCCTGCGCCAATTCTTCTCGCAGCCGGCGGCGCGTCCCAAGCAGTTGGATGAGTTCTCGCGCGCCTTGATCCGCAAGGCCGAAGATATCCGCGATCTGTTCGTTCCCAATTTCTATTTCGGCTGCGAAGCAGACGACCCGCTGGTCGGGTGGGCGTTCGCCGACAAGGTCAATCCGATGGGCGTTCAGCTTCGCGCCATGATCGGCTCTGATATCTCGCACTGGGACGTTCCCGACATGACCAAGCCTGTCGAGGAGGCTTATGAGATGGTCGAACACGGCAAGATCAGCGAGGCGAATTTCCGGGATTTCACTTTCACCAACCCGCTGCGGCTCCACGCCGGGATGAACCCGAAGTTCTTCGAGGGTACGGTCTGCGAAGCGGCGGCTGGGAAGGCGTTGGCTGCCGGTCTTGGCTGATCCCGAGCGGCCGGCGCGTCAGGACGCGCCGAGCGCCTCGATGTCCCTGCCGATATTGCGCGACGCCAGCCAGAAATGAAGCGCCGCCCAGGGATAGAAGACAGCGGCCAAGATCAGCGCCCAGCGCAGCCCGTCGGCGTCATTGCCGAAGTGCGCCGCGAATAGATCGCTCATGGCCCCGATCACCGGAGGCGCGATGCCATGGCCGATCAGGTTGGCGGCAAAGGTTACGAACATGCCGAGCAACGCGCGCATGGCAAGCGGCGCGAGAGATTGGGTGAGCGACATCGCGGCCGGGATCCAGACATTGTTGATTGCCGCGGGGACAACCAGGCACGCGAAGCAAAGCGCAAAATTATCGGTCAGCATCGCCAGGATGTAGAAAGGAAACGATATCAGCATCGAAAGCGCCGGCACGATCATATAGAATTTCAGATCGCGCTTGCCGAAATGGTCAGCCAGATAGCTGCCGCCCAAAGTTCCGATCAATCCGGTCGAACCTACCATAACGCCCCACTCAGGCCCGATCTGCCCGGCGGTCATATGATATGTGCGCTGGAGATAAGGCACGAACCAGACCATGCCGCCCACAGTCGAAAATGACGCGAACGACGCTGCGATCAGCAGATGGACGACCGTCTTTTTCTTAGTGACCGCCATAAAGACCTGCCTGATCGGCAACGGCCGCTCAAGCTTTACATATTTGCCTTCGGCCAAGCCGCGAGGCGGTTCCTTCATCGTCGCGCGGATGATGAGCGCGACGAGCAGGCCTGGTAAGCCGACCACCAGCAGCGCGGCCCGCCATCCGTAATGATCCGCGATGACCCCGCCCAACGACACGCCGACCATAGAGCCGATCGGCAGGCCGATCAGATAGACACCCATGGCGCGTGCGCGCTCGGTCGGGCCGAAATAGTCGGAGACCATCGTCATGGTCGAAGGGCCGAACGTGCCTTCGCCGACGCCGACACCGGCCCGGCAGACCAACAATTGCCAGTAGTTCTGGCACAGGCCGCAAAGCGCGGTGGCGACGCTCCAAAGCGCCAATCCGCCGGCGATGATCTTGGTACGCACCGCGCCGCCGTCGATAAAGCGCGCTGTGGGAATGCCGATCGAGGTATAGAATAGGGCGAAGGCAAATCCGGTCATCAGCCCCAACTGCCAGTCCATCAGGTGGAATTCCTTTTTGATGGATTGCTGGAGAACATTGATGATGTTGCGATCGATCGAGTTCAGAAAATACGCAATGAACATCATGAACACGACGTATTTGCGGTGACTGCGCCAATCGAACGACACAGTCGGCGCGGACATTGAGACCTCGCTCACGCCAAACCGATCTATCGTTTCCGCAATGTCCGCCGGTGACGCCACATATTCCTCCCGTTGACCTGCCAGAGCAGGCAGGTCACCCACTGCGGCGCCCTTAGGCGCCGGTTCCGAGTTTGCCCGGATACTTTCTCAAGACGCGGCACGTTACCCCGGCGAGCTGCGCCTGTCCCCAACAATTAATGCCCTGTCCGCACGGTCGATGCTGCGGTAGATTATTTCGATAAGCTCGGAGTAACCGGCTGAAATCTCGGCACTTGAAAGCCTGTGCCGCGCGATGGGGAGCAATCCATTATGGCCAAGTATCAACTTCTGGCATTCACCAATCCCGTCGCAGGACGAGAAGAGGAATTCAACCGCTGGTACCAGGAGCAGCATATTCCCGACCTTTTGGCGGTTCCGGGATTTGTATCTGCGCAGCGCTATGAGTTGACCGATGCAACCGGCAGCGACAATCCAGGCTGGACCTCGTTGGCCGTTTACGAGCTTGAATGCGATGACCCCGACGCGCTGATGGCCCAGGTGCGATCCCGGCTCGGCACCGCCGCTATGCCTGTCAGCGACTCACTGGAGCCCGGGACGTTCAAAGGCCTCATCGCGCGAGCGATCGCGACCCGCCTCTTTTCCAAGTCTGCGTGAGGCGTCGATGCCGACACAGAAATCAAAACTGGGAAAAGTGCGGAACCGGGTCAGCCCGCAGGAATGGCAAACACGGGTAGATCTCGCCGCCTGCTGCCGCCTAATCGATCTCTACGGCATGTCCGACATGCTGGGTAACAATGTGACCGCGCGCGTTCCGGGAGAAAGCGGCCATCTCCTGATCAATCCGCTGGGGCTGCTCTATGATGAGGTGACGGCATCCAGCGTCGTGAAAATCGATATGGACGGCAATATCGTGTCGGACGAACCGTCGGGCTATGGCGTCAACCAGGCCGGCTTTGTCATCCACGGGGCAATGCATCAGGCACGCCAGGACGTAAATTGCGTCATTCACACCCACACGCCCGCCGGCATGGCGGTATCGGCGCTCGAATGCGGCCTGCTGCCGGTAGTTCAGAACTCGATGCGTTTCGGTTCGGTCGCCTATCACGACTTCAACGGGCTTTCGCTCGATGTCGCGGAGCAGACCGTGCTGATGGCGGCGCTGGGCGAGGCCGATGTGATGATACTTCGCAACCATGGTCTGCTGGCCATGGGAAATTCGATCGCCGCAGCATTCGATACGATTTACCGCCTTGAACTCGTCTGCAAAGTGCAGATGGCGGTGCTCTCGACCGATGAAAAAATGCGCCGGATGCCAGAGGCCGTGATCGAGGACACCAAAGCTATGTACAAGAAATATGTCATCCCGCGCGCCGGCTTGCTTGAATGGCCAGCCCTGCTGCGCAAGCTGGACCGCACCGACAGCAGCTATCGCAATTAGCAGATCCGCTATCCGGAGAGGGACCGCAGGTCTATTCCAGAGATTTGTGGAATCTGAGCGTGCTTATCGTCAGCAAGACAGCGGCGATAGCCGCGAGCGCCGCCATGTCGGGCCACAATATGTCGAGCCCGACGCCCTTCAGAAACGTCCCGCGAATTATGACCAGATAGTAGCGCAGCGGATTGATATAGGTGAGCCACTGCAGGACCACAGGCATGCTGGCGATCGGATAGGCAAAGCCGGAAAGCGTAAATACAGGGTTCAAAACGAAGAAATTCGAAGCGAAGGCCTGCTGCTGGGTTTTGCACAAAGTCGATATCAAAAGTCCGATCGCCAGACTGCTTAGCAGGAACAGCGATGAGCCCAGCAGCATCACGAAGGGGCTGCCGACAAACGGAATGTGAAACCAGAGGACCCCAGTGACGGCAACCAGAATGACCTGAAAAAGCCCGATCAGGAAGAAGGGCACGGTCTTGCCGATGATGAATTCGTAGGGCCGAATGGGTGTGACCATAATCTGTTCAAGGGTGCCCACCTCCCGTTCGCGCACGATAGCGAATGCGGTCAGGTTGACGATCGTCATCAGAGTCAGCATGCCGATCACGCCAGGCACGAAAAACCAGCGGCTGTTCAAATTCGGATTGTACCAATCGCGTTGGTCGACCGATATTTGAACCACTCTCATGCTTCGACCAGCCGCAGTTCGGCCTGCCAGATCGACCATATATTGCTGGGAGAATGTCTCGACGATCGTACCCACGTAACCGAGCGCCACCAAGGCTTCGTTGGAATTCGTACCGTCGACGATGACCTGAAGCGGCGCCGTTTGGCCCTTGAGCAGCAAGTTCGCAAAACCGGCATGTATCACCAAAGCGGCTACGGCGTCGCCATTTTCGATCGCAGCTTCAGCCTGCGGCTGCGATTGAGCGACGGTTACAATTTTGAACCGCGCATTGTTGGTGAAGTCCGCGAGTAAGGTGCGGCTTTCCTGAGTGTGGTCGAGGTCGAGCACCGCTGTCGGAACGTTGAAGACTTCGAACGTCGCCGCATAGCCGAATATCAGCAATTGCAGGATCGCAGGGATCACCAGACGGTAACGAGCCCCCGTATCCCTATAGAATTCGAGAAACTCCTTTACCCAAATTCTGACAATTCTATCGAGCACGGCGGCTAGTCCAGGCTCTTACGAAATGCCCGCGCCGCCCATGTCCCTACAGCGGCGGCATAGAGCAGCATGATCAGAATTGGGAACCACAAGTCGACGACGCCCGACCCTTTCAGGAAAATGGACTTAAGCGCGGTCAGGTAATAGCGGGAATAGACCAGGTAAGTGACGGGCCGGATGAAGTCCGGCATCTGATCGATCGGGAAGGTGTAACCCGACAACATCATGGTCGGCAGCATGGTCAAGATCAGTGCGATCTGACTGGCGCCAAGTTGCGTGCGTATTGTGACCGAGACCAGATAGCCGATCGACAAAACGACGATCAGAAACAGCACCGTGACCAGCGTCAGGGTTGCGAGAGAGCCCCGAAACGGCACGCCGAACCACCAAACGGCGATGCCTAAGCAAAAGGTAGCGTCCAACATCCCAATCGCGAAATAAGGCAGCAGTTTGCCGATCATCAACTCCATCGAGGTGATCGGCGTCGATACAAGGAGTTCCATCGTGCCGCGTTCCCACTCGCGCGATATCGTTAGAGACGTGAGCTGGGAGCCCACCAACGCCATCACGACGGCGACGACCCCGGGGATAATGAAATTGCGGCTGTCCAGATCCTCATTGTACCAAACCCGCGCTTCCAAGGAGAGCGGGGCGGCGGCCGCGACCGACGCGCCGCCGATCCCGGAAAACTGAAGCTGGACTTCGTCTGAAAATCCGCTGACCACAGATTGCGCATATCCGGTCGCCACCGCCGCCGTGTTGTCGTCAGTCGCATCCAAAATGGCCTGTATCGAACTCTGCCCTGAATCCCGCAGACGCTCAGAAAAATCGGGCGGAATAACGATGGTGATAACGCAGTCGCCGCGGTCGAGAGCAGTTGTAACGGACTTGTAACTATCGAGTACGTGCTTGACGGCAAAATAGGATGAGGCCTGAAAATGCTTGAGCAAAGACTGGCTGGTCTGGCTGTTCTCGCGGTCGAAGGTGCAAACCGCGACATGCTTGATGTCCAGATTTACGCCATAACCCAGCAGCAGCATCTGCATGAAGGGCATCAGCAAAGCGATGATCAGGCTGCGGCGGTCGCGCCAAATCTGCAGCCCCTCCTTTACGACGACTGCGCGTACACGACGGAGTTTCATGCCGCCTCACGATTGCCGGTGACCAGCTGAACAAAAGCATCTTCGAGACTAGGCTCGATCGGCCTCACACGCGCCCCGGCGATGCCGTGAGCGGCAAGCCAGGCGATCAATCGGTCGGTTTGCCCAGCCTCGCGATCGACCAGCACATGAAGCGTATTGCCGAATGCCGCGACGTCACGCACCCCGGGCGCAGACCCTAATAGTTCGATAGCATGGCCGATTTCATCGCACTCAACGAGCAAGAGAGTACCGGGCAAGGCCCGATTCTTAAGCTCGGCGGGGGTCCCAAGCGCAACGAGCTTGCCCTGATCGATCATCGCGATGCGGTTGCAATATTCAGCTTCGTCCATGTAGTGCGTCGAAACCAACACCGAGACGCCATCATCGGAAAGCTCGTGGATCAACTCCCAGAACCGCCGGCGCGAAATCGGGTCGACGCCGGAAGTCGGTTCGTCGAGGAACAAAACCGGCGGCCGATGAAGAATGGCGCAGCCCAAGGCCAGGCGCTGTTTCCAACCGCCCGCCAGAGTACTCACGAGCGAGTCTTCGCGCCCGGCGAGACCCGCCATTTCGACGACCGAGAGGATGCGCTCGGCGATTTCCTTCTGCGGAACCCGATATATGCCCCCGAAAAACCTTAGATTTTCGGCAACCGTGAGATCGCCATATAGCGAAAATTTCTGCGACATATAGCCGATCGATTGACGCACTCTCTCCGGGTTGAGGGCTACGTCCACACCGGCGACCATAGCCCTTCCGCTCGTCGGTCGCAGCAAGCCGCAGAGCATTCTGATTATCGTCGATTTCCCTGCCCCGTTGGGCCCCAGAAAGCCCATGATTTCGCCGCGGCGGACATCGAAGGTCACGTCGTTTACAGCGATAAACGCCCCGAATCTCTTGATCAGATGATCGACCGAAATCTGGATATCGGGTTGCCGTTCGCCCGGCACTATGCAGCCTTCTCTTCGCGTTCGGTCAGCGAGACGAACAGATCCTCAACACTGGGGATTACTTGCCTGACTGGCTCGAAGACGATCCCGGCAGCATTTAGGGCCGCTGTCAGCTCGGGGATCCGGCGCGCAGCGTCATCGACGTGGATATGAATTCCATCCCCGACGAGAAGCACATTTTCAACGCCGGGCAGTTTTGCGACCAGGTCGCGTGCGTCGCGCATCGAAGGGGAAATCACAGCGAGCATTGCCCCGGGCATCTTCGCCTTGAGCGAAGCGGGAGTATCGCAATGCAAAACCCGGCCTTCGTTGAGCAGCGCCAGCCGGCTGCAGCGTTCCGCCTCGTCAAGATAGGCGGTGGAGATCAAAATCGTCACCCCGTCGGCGCGCAACCCGAACAGGATCCGCCAGAAGTCGCGTCGCGATACCGGATCGACACCGGTTGTCGGCTCGTCGAGCAGGACGGCCCGCGGCGCATGGATCAGAGCACAGGTCAGCCCGAGTTTCTGCTTCATGCCGCCGGACAACTGGCCTGCCAGCCGTTGGCGAAACTGCAGCATATTCGACGCAGCCAGCAGCCGCTCGGCGCGCTCTATGCGCAGCTTTCGCGGAATCTCGAATATTTCGGCATAGAAACGAATATTTTCGTCGACCGTCAGGTCTTCATAAAGCCCGAAGCGCTGGGGCATGTAACTGACACGCGGCTTAACCGCCTCCGGATCGGTGACGACGTCCACGCCATCGACCATGATCGTCCCCGCGTCGGGCCGCATGACCCCTGCGATCATCCGCACAGTCGTCGTCTTTCCCGCCCCATCCGGTCCGACCAAACCGAAAATTTCTCCCCGGTCGACCGAAAAACTCAGATGATCGACGGCAGTCACCGAGCCGAAGCTTTTGGTCAGGCCGGCAACCTCGATTGCAGACTCGCTCATGGCTTTCCCGGCGTCTGACCAGACTGCACAAGTTGGATTTGCGCATCCGCCGGCATGCCCGGCACCAGTTNNCGATATCGATCTTGATCCGATAGACCAGGGTGACCCGTTCAGCATGGGTCTCGACGCTTTTAGGCGTGAACTCGGCACTGGACGAGATAAATGAAATGCGACCCTGATATTTCTTTCCCGGATAAGTATCGGTCGTGACGGCAACCGTCTGGCCAAAGCGGATCTTGCTGATATCCGGCTCGTTCACATAGGCGCGGAGCCAAACGTGATCCAGGTCGGCAATCGTCACAATCGGGCTGCCGGGGGCTACGACCTCACCCAGTTCGGCTTGCCGAACCAGAATCACCCCGTCAAACGGCGCCGTCAGCTGCGTGTAGTCCAGCACGATCCGGGCAAGGGCCAGCGAATCGTCAGCGCTTTGGATATTGGCTTTGGCCAGATCGATATTACGCTCCGCCACCTGCGCGAGCGCTTCGTCCCGATCCAGCACCGCCGCCGATTGCGCCAAAGCTGTCGCAGCCTGATCGCGGGTTTCCGTCGGTGTGTATCCATGCTTCCACAAAGCCTGGTCCCGCCCGAGATCGAGTTTTCGCTGCGCCAAATCGGCCTCATCGCTGATGACGGTCTTCTTCGCGGCTTCGAATGTTTGTTCGGACGAATCGAGTTGCCTGCGTTGGACCTCAAGCGCCGCCGCCGAAATTGAGACATCTTGACGATAATCTGCATCGTCGACACGTGCGATCAACGTGCCCTGCTTTACCCACTGTCCTTCATCGAAGGGCAGGTTGACGATGCGCGACTGTACGGTCTTGAAACCGAGCACGCTTTCATGCGCCTCGATAT
>PLTD01000249.1 GCA_003165335.1 Rhodospirillales bacterium
GCCGCCGCCGCGGACGCACATCTGATCGTTCAGTTAAAGGAGAACCAGCCGGCCTTGCTCCGGAAGGTCGAGGCAGCTTGCATCGACACCACGCCTCTTTCCGACGCCCGCACGATCGACGACAAAAAACGCAACCGCCACGAAACCCGGACCGTTGCCGTGTTCGACCCGGCGCCGGCGGTGGCCGGCACGGATTGGGAGCCTCATGTCGCCGCCATCATCCAGGTCGACCGCTCGGTTCTGACCTTTCAACCCGCCACCGGCCTCTGGAAAACGACAAGCGAAACCTCGTTCTACCTCTCCAATGCCCTCATCTCGGCCGATCAGGCCGCAAACGCCGTCCGCAGGCACTGGGAAATTGAAAACGGCCTCCACTATGTGCGCGACGTCACGATGGGAAAAGACGCCAGCCGCATTCGCATCAACCCGGGAATCTTCGCCAGATTCCGAAGCTTCGCATACAATATCCTACGATTTAACCAGCACGGAACCATCAACCAAGATCGATACGCAACCGCTCTCGGTGGCTTCACCGCTCTCGCCGCTTTGCGACTATGTCAGGAGAACTGAACAGCCCTGGCGTCGGGCTGCTCTCGTCATTACGCGAATGTCTGCTTCTTCTATTTGACGTCGACGAGCGGACCGTCTCAAAATCCCCCAGGCCGGACGCCCCATATTTCTTTTCTGGGTGCCAAACGTGCGGTTTTCACCCCTAGATGCCATTTTACCACTGAGGTCGCGGAGACTTCGCGAAGAGCGTGGACGAAACCAAAATCTCTCTGCGTTCTCAGCGCTCCTTCGCAATCTTTGCGGCAAATACCTCCCTGCCTTTACTTATCGAACACCTTGGCGGCGGGTTGGTCGAAGGTGACGGCTTTGGGGGCGCCTTTCCGAGGTGCGACGGCGTGTTCGAGAGTTTCGCGTACGAACCGCGTATAGGGAATGCCTCGAGCCTTTGCGCTGGCCTTCACCGCCTCCAGCAGGAGTTGCGGCAGCCGCATGTTGAGTTGAGCCGCCTTCGGCTGAAACTCGAAGCGCGTCCGAACGAACCCGCTCAAATCATGCGTAGAAAGATCCGCCTCCTCGATAAAGCGCGCCGCTTCTGCATCGGTCGAGAACTTAGGAATTGGCTTGCTCATAGTGCTCACTCTCCTTGCGGTGCATATAGTGCGCTGATCGGTCGTATATAGGTTTTCCCGGCGCTCCCTCGTCGTAAAGGCGATGAACATATATCGCCTTGGGAATTGCAGCCGATGCCGAGAAACCTCGTTTCGGCTTTCGGGTGACCGATATCGGGCAGGATCGCGAGGGTCCTGGAAAACAAGTCCTCGATCTCGTCCAAGGAAACAACGTGGTTCCGGCACTTCTCACGATTGCCTACATCCCATTCGAAGCCCACGAACGCGAACCTCACCGAGCAAGACTACACATTTGTATATACATTACCAACTTCAAGCGAACGCGCCGATAGTTTCCCTACTTGTCGAACACTTTGGGGTCCGGCAGGCCGAAGGTGACGGCTGTCGGCGCACCCTTCTCGTCCAGCTTGTTGATCAACAGCGAGGTCTGGCGGAATTGCTGGACCTGGATGTACCAGCGGCCGTTCCGCAGAACATATTTGCAATTATACTGCCCGGTCAGCTGATAGGTCAGCCGGTCGGGCACGTCGATGCCGACGAAGAACGCGTCCCATATGCCCTCGGCATGGACCGCACCGGTAATCTTGATAAAGGGGTTGTTTCCGGTGTGCAGGCTGTAGAAGCCGGGCTTTCCGCCGTTGGCCTTCAGCACCTTGATGAAATCATCGCGATCTTTGCAGGGCGGCACGCCCTCCATATCGATCGTCACCCCATTTTCGATGAAACAATCCCGCACGTCGTCCAGCTTCTGCCGGTCGACGCTATGCCAATAGCGATATTGCAGTTCCTTGATCGCGTTCAGATGCTCGAGTGCAACGACGCGGGCTTCGAGTGTGGTGACATTGGCGCTCATGGTCTTCCCCTGGGTGACGATTTGATGTTGATGTGCTGGACGGCAGAGACTTCGTCAACAATCACGATGCGCTGCGATGATGTTCGACCCAGGCCGCCTTCTCAAAGAAATGTTCGACGCAGCAGTGGCAGCGGCATCGCCGGCGATCTGCGTCCCGCCGCACCTGCCCCCACCCCCCAAAAGCCGCACTATTGTCGTGGGTGCCGGCAAAGCCGCCGCGGCGATGGCGCGCGCGGTCGAGGATCATTGGGGTGGGCCGCTCGAAGGGCTCGTCGTGACGCGCTATGGCCACGGCGTCCCGACGCGATCGGTCGAAGTGCTGGAGGCCGGCCACCCGCTGCCCGATGCGGCGGGTCAGGATGCGGCGCGCCGGATCATGGCAAAGGTACAGGAACTTAGCGCCGCCGATCTGGTTCTGGCCCTGATCTCCGGCGGCGGCTCGGCCCTGCTGTCCCTGCCTGCGCCCGGCCTGACGCTGGCCGACAAGCAGGCGGTGAACAGGGCGCTGCTGCTGAGCGGCGCCGCGATCGGCGAGATCAACTGTGTGCGCAAGCATCTGTCCGCGGTGAAGGGCGGGCGGCTTGCCATCGCGGCCCTGCCTGCACGCGTCGTATCGCTCATCATCTCCGACGTGCCGGGAGACGACCCGGGCACCGTCGCCTCGGGTCCCACGGTCCCCGACACAACGAGTCTGGTCGATGCCCGGGCGATCCTGACCAAATACCGGATCGCCGTGCCGCCTGCCGTGACCGCGCATCTGCTCAATCCGGAGAGCGAAACGCCCAAGCCGGGCGACAGGCGCTTCGCCCTAGTCGAGAACCACATCGTCGCCACGGCAAGGGTTTCGCTTGAAGCAGCTGCCGAGGTCGCCCTCCGGGCCGGCGTTGCGCCGATCATTCTGGGAGACGCCATCGAAGGCGAAGCCCGCATCTTGGCGAAGGGTCAGGCGCGTTTGGCCCTGAAGCATTTGCAAACGGCGCCCGCCCCCCTCGTCTTGATCTCAGGCGGGGAGACCAGCGTGACCGTGCGCGGAAAAGGCCGCGGCGGCCGAAACGCCGAATATCTTCTCGCGCTGGCCCTCGCCCTGAACGGAAACCCCGCCATCCACGCCATCGCCTGCGACACCGACGGCATCGACGGCACCGAAGACAATGCCGGGGCTTTGTTGACACCAAACAGCCTGGCGCGGGCAGCCGCGCTGGGCCTGAACGCCCGAGCGATGCTGGATGACAATGACGGCTACGGTTTCTTCACTGCCCTGGACGACCTGATCGTCACCGGCCCAACCCGCACCAACGTCAACGATTTCCGGGCAATACTGGTATTGCCTCAGCCATACCGCTCATCGCCTCCTCCCTTGAGGGGAAGGCGATGATTTGGAACCTAGACCACCACATTCCTCGGCCCGCCCGCCGCAAACGCCTCGATATTGCCGGTCAGTTGCTCGGCCAGCCGCCTCTGGGCAGTATCGCTCGCCCAGGCGATATGCGGCGTCACGATCAGGTTCGGCAGGCCGAGGTCGAGCATAATATTGCCGTGCCGGGGCGGCTCCTCCGGCAGCACATCGATGCCCGCGCCGCCGATCCTACCGCCGCGCAAAGCATCGGCCAGCGCTGCCTCATCGATCAGTCCGCCGCGCGCCGTATTGATCAAAATCGCGTCCGGCTTCATCAGCCTCAGCTGGTCGGCGCCGATCAGCTTTCGGGTTCGCTCGGTCAGCGGACAGTGAAGCGAGACGATGTCGCTGGATTTCAGCAGCGTTTCCAAATCGACCAGCCCATCGCCCGGAGCGCTGCCGGTGGCGATCACTGTCATGCCCAAGGCACTGGCCCGAACCGCCAGGGCCTTGCCCAGCACGCCATAACCCACGATGCCGAGCGTAGATCCCGCGATGTCGCGGATCGGATGGTCGAAATAGCAGAATTGGTTAATCGTCTGCCACTTGCCCCGGCGAATATCGCGGTCATAGGCGATCAGATTGCGGCGCAGTGCGAAGATCAGCGTCAGCACATGCTCCGGCACGCTGTCGGTCGCATAGTCGCGGATATTGCACACGGTGATGCCGTGCGCCCGGCAATATTCCTTGTCGACACAATCGCTGCCGGTGGCGGCCAATGCGATCAGCCGCAGATCGGGAAGCTTTGCCAACGTGTCGGCGCTGAGCGGCACTTTGTTGATGATCGCGATGGTCGCGTCGCCCAGGCGTTCGGCGGCTTGGGCGGCTGTGGTCGCGTCATATTCCAGGTAGTCGTGCGGGATTTCGGGCCTGCGCAATGGAACGCCCAATGTCGCGCGGTCGAGAAAAACGATTTTGTGCCGCAAAGCCTGCCCTGCCATATTCGGAATAGGCGCGTCCTAAAGCTTTGACGCGCCATTGTCCCCATCATAGGGTTGCGGCCGGACCGGCGCGAGAGCCGGCCCCAAAAAATTCGGGGAGGAACGGAAGATGGTCACATCACCGATGTGCCTGATCGCGAGCCTGGGTCTCATTCTTCTGGCCGGCTGTGCAAATCAGGCGGTGGCGCCCGCGCAACAGGCGGCAGCACCGGAACGACCGAAGATCATCGTCGACGCCGACGATACGATCCACATCCCGCCGATCGCGGTCCCGGCCTCGGGCTTTATCAGCCCCGAGGCCAAGGCCACGCTGCACGACATCATGACCCATCCCTATCCGCCGATCCCGGGGGCCAACGCGCCGCTGGAGGATTACCAGAGGGGCCGCGAGGCGTTGAACCGGGACGTCTATGCGCCAATGATCGCCCGCGATAAGGAAAAATATGCGGTCGATCTGGGGTCGCAGACCATCGCCGGCGTCTATGCCGATGTAGTGACGCCCAAGGGCGGAGTCGCGCCTGAGAACAAGAACCGCATCCTGATCAATGTGCATGGCGGCGCGTTCTATAACGGGGCACGCACCGAAAGCCTGGTCGAATCCATTCCCGTTGCGGCGCTCGGCAAGATCAAGGTCATCAGTCTGGATTACCGCGAGGGGCCGGAATTCAAATTTCCCGCCGCCAGTGAGGACGTTGCCGCCGTCTACAAGGAACTGCTGAAACATTACAAACCGAAGAATATCGGCATCTACGGCTGCTCCGCCGGCGGGTCTCTGACCGCCGAGGCTATGGCCTGGTTCCAGAAGGAAAAGCTGCCCAACCCAGGCGCGATCGGCATCTTCTGCGCCGGCGGCGTGCGTGGCATCTCGGGCGACGCCGCCTATATCGCACCGCCTTTCGCCTACGCGCAGATGCCGCCCCGGCCGATGAAGCCGGGCGCCGGTGGGCAGGAACCCGGGGGCTATTTCACCGGCACCGACGCGATGGACCCGCTAGTCTCGCCGGCCTATTCGCTGGATGTATTGGCAAAATTCCCGCCAACGCTGATCATGACCGCCTCGCGCGACATGGCGCTATCTTCGGCGCTCTTTACCCACACGCAGTTGCTAAAAGCCGGCGCGCCCGCGGAAATCTATGTCGCCGAAGGGCTGTGGCACGGCTTCATGTTCGCGCCCGACCTGCCGGAAGCGGCCGACGCGCTCAACGTCATCGTCAAATTCTTCGACCGCCACTTAGGGAAATAACCATGGCCGCATTGGATCTGTTCGGGCTGGAAGGCAAAAAAGCGCTGGTAATCGGCGGGGGACAAGGGATGGGCGAAAGTTCATCCCGGCTGTTGGCCGAGGCCGGATGCGACGTCGTCGTGGTCGATGTCGAACGCGACCGCGCCGAGCGCGTGGCCGGCGTGGTGCGCAGCATCGGCCGAAAGGGCATCGCGATCGTCGCCGACATGCTGGACGACGCCGGCGCGGCCCATGCCGTGGCCGAGGCGGAACGGCAATTGGGCGGGCTGGACGTGATGGTCTCGATCGTCGGCCAGGCGCTGTTCGCCCCCATCGTCGATATGTCGCCCGAGGATTGGGACAAGGACCATCGGCGCAACCTGCGCTATTTCTTCGTCGCCGCCCGATTGGTCGCCCGGTCCATGATCGCGCGCGGCACCGGCGGAGCGATCGTGTGCATCGCCTCGACCGACGGCATCCAGTCCGCGCCCTTCCACGCGTCCTACGGGGCCGCCAAAGCCGGACTGATCCAGCTGACCCAGACGATGGCGACCGAATGGGCGGAGCACGCTATCCGCGTCAACGCCGTGGCGCCGGGCAGCATCGCCACACCGCGCCTGCCCGACACGCAGGGCCATCGCGACGCGATGAAAGCGAGCCTGGTTCCCATGGCACGGTCGGGCACGACCGACGATATCGGCAAGGCCGTGCTGTTCCTTGCATCGGATATGTCTGCCTATACTACGGGGCACACTTTGCTGGTCGACGGCGGCTGGATGTCCGCCAACCTGTTCGACGCACGCAAGTTGCCTGTTAAGAACAGCATCGAAAAGCGCCCTACCAACTGAGAGCAGCAGCCATGCCCGACGATATGAAGCCGATGGACTATATTCTGTACGAAGTACGCGACCGGGTCGCGGTCATCACGCTGAACCGACCCAAGCAGCGTAATGCACAGAACAAGCAGCTGCTGATGGAATTGGATCAAGCCTGGGACATGGCGGCTGAGGACAAGAATGTCCGGGTCATCGTGCTGAAGGCCAACGGCCCGCATTTTTCCGCCGGTCATGATATCGCCCAAGACGACACCTATGAAGCGAAAGTCGCCGAGGTGCTGGGCGATGTGCACGAGACCGGGCTTTACGGGCTGCACACCTGGGAAGGGAAATATTACCTGGGCTATTGCCGCAAATGGCGCGACGTGCCCAAACCTTCGATTGCGGCGGTCCAGGGCGCCTGTATCGCGGCCGGCCTGATGCTGGCGTGGCCCTGCGATCTGATCGTCGCCGCCGACAACGCAAAATTCAGCGACCCTGTGGTGCGCATGGGCATCGCCGGTGTGGAATATCACGGCCACACCTGGGAATTCGGGGCGCGCAAGGCGAAGGAACTGCTGTTCACCGCCAAGTCGATCACCGCTGAGGAGGCAAGACAACTCGGCATGGTCAACCGCGTGGTGCCGCTGGACCAGCTCGAAGAGGCGGCTATGGCGCTGGCGAATGAGATCGCTCAGATGCATCCCTTCGCGCTGGCGATGGCCAAGCGCGCGGTCAACCAGACGCTCGACATACAAGGCCAATATGCCGCGCAGCAGGCCGTTTTCGATATCCATGAAATGGGCCATGGTAGCGCGCTGGCGCAGACCGGGCAGGCCGTACTCATGTGGCTGGACGGTCTGAAGCCGGCGAATAAGGGCAGCTAACGCCCAACACCGCGACCTAACCGGACCGAAAGTAAATTCAATGACCTACTGCGTCGGACTCGATCTCAAGGATGGGCTCGTCCTGCTATCCGACACGCGGACCAATGCCGGGGTGGATAATATCTCCACCTTTTCGAAGATGCATGTCTTCGAAAAGAAGGGCGACCGCGTCATCGTCCTGCTCGGTGCAGGCAACCTCGCCGCGACCCAGGCCGTGGTCAATCTGCTGAACGAAGGCATCGAAATCGACGGCAGGGTCCAAACACTGGCATCGGTCAAATCGATGTTCCGGGCGGCGGAACTGGTCGGCGAAGCGATTCGCCGGGTCTATCAGATCGACGGAAAGTCGATGGAAGACCACCATGTCTCGTTCGATGTGTCGTTCCTGCTGGGAGGACAGATCAAGAAGGGCAAGCTGTCCTTGTTTGAGATTTATTCCGCCGGCAATTTCATCGAGGCGACGCAGGACACGCCCTATCTGCAGATCGGCGAACATAAATACGGCAAGCCGATTCTCGACCGTACCGCGCGCTATGAGACCGAACTCTACGACGGGGTAAAGCTAGCCCTGGTGTCGATGGACTCGACACTGCGCAGCAACCTGTCGGTCGGCCTGCCGATCGATCTGTTGGTCTATCGGCGGGATTCGCTCGAGATCGAACTCAAACGCCGCATCACCGAATCCGACGGCTATTTCAAGATGCTGCGCGAGCGCTGGTCGGGTGCGTTGCGCGAGGCCTACCGAACCATCCCGCAACCGGACTGGGCGGGGGACAGCGCCAAATCCTAGCACGGCGGCATTCGCGAAATGCGTCTGGCTGAACGGAAGTCCGACGCAAAATGCAAAATACGCTCGGTGCTGATCCGACATAACCTATTGATATCGATGACAGTGAAGGTTTGCACAGTTTGTGCACAGTGATGAAGCGAGCGGGTTGCCTGCTCGGTTATCTCTGCCGCGGAGCCTTCAATGTCTTACGGAAACCAAGCACTGGCGCTTGTTGCTGCGGTATTGCTGCTGCTCATCGGGGCGGTAGCAGCCCAAGCCGACCCGATCGTCGTCACCTATGAGGCGGCAGGCGTCGAAACGCCCCAGTCAGCGAGCATCTGCGGATCCACTCCCGGCTGCACCGTGGGATATGAGACGTTCGATTCCGTTACCCAGACTGAGGCGGCTACAGGCTATACATCGAACTTCAGCAGCGGAACGGGTGTCGCCACACCCTATACGGGCCAATACACAGCCTTTGATCTATACAGCGCGGACGAGTATGGCGGCGCAGGCGGCACCGGTCTTTATCCTGAGGTTTTCGGGCTATACCACTCCACCCAGCTATTCGTTGACGCTGACCAATACTGCGACCGGCGGCGGGGTCAATTATTTCGGCGTCTGGATCTCGGCACTAGATGCCGGGAATCAAATGCAGTTCTACGATGCCAACGGCAACCTTATTTACACATTCACGTCCGCTCAGTTGATCACGGATCTCGGTAATTGCTCCGGGGGTCACGCAGCCAACGCCTATTGCGGTAACCCGACCTACTATGATAACGACGCCGGGGAGCTGTTCGCCTATGTAAATTTCTTCGATACTGCGGGCACATTCTCCAAGATTACATTCTCCGAAGCTGCCGGAACCGGAGCTGGTTTTGAGACTTACAACCAAGCGGTCGCCTATAACAGCAACATAAGCGTCAGCTCAGGAACTGCCGTTGTTCCGGAACCAGGCAGCTTTTCGCTGATGAGCGCGAGCTTGATTTGCTTGGTGATCGTGCGGCGTCGGATCGCCCGGCCGATCCGACGCGCACCTCCCCGCCAAGACTGAGGAATTCCAGGGGGATGTTCCTTCTTTAGCCGCCTTCACGGCCGTCAGATTACTCCGAACAGGGCGCTGTCTCGTGTGGTCCAACCGCAAATTTTCTGTAATGATGGGGGCTTCAAGGGAGATTTGCCGAAATATGCTGTCCTTTCGCGCACCGACGGAAATGAGCGGGACTTTCGTCCGCTGGAGCGCGATTTTCGGATTTCTCCTGACCTTCGCCACGACGGCGCCCCAGGTCCTTGCTGCCGACTTTTCCCCGCCGAATCTGAAACACGGAATCAATCTCTCGAACTGGTTCTCCGACACCCAGCGCGAAACTCTGGTGGCCCATGATTTCGACGCGATAAAGGCTGCGGGATTCGACCATGTCCGCATTCCGATCAACCCAGAATCATTGGGTTTCTCATTGTCGGACGCCGAGACCGGACGGGTATTGTTCGATTTTTCGAGCCTGGACAGCGCTGTAAACATGGCGCGCGACAGGGGGCTTTCGGTCATCCTGGACGTACAACCCAGCGACTCTTTCATGGGCGTTATCGAGCAGGACGCGCGCGCGGAAACCGGGTTGATCGCGCTTTGGCAGCACATCGCAGAGCATTTCAAACCCTATTCGACAACTACGATCGTCTTCGAGCTGTTGAACGAACCGCGCTTTAAGACCGCCGGCAGCCAGTATCGGATACTTATTGGCGATATCCTTTCCGCAATCCGCCAAGTAACTCCGAAAAATGTGATCATTGTCGACCTTCCGAAAAGTGCGACCTTGGACGGGTTCGACGACTTCGTGCAGCTGGCCGACGACAACGTCCTATATGCCTTCCATTTCTACGAGCCCTACATCATCACCCATCAGGGAATGAAAGTGCCGTTGGTTTGGGGCCGCTCCCTGCGCTACTTCCGCAATCTTCCCTACCCTTCGCAGACGGTGAGTGCGACAGCGAACTACGCCCCCGATGCCGCCGACATCGTCGAAGCTAAAAGGGCGCAAACCGAGTATACAATGGCCAACTGGGATGCGGCCCATATCGCGGCGCGGATCAAGGTCGCTGCGGACTGGGCCGCCGCCAACCATCAGCGTGTCATCTGCACCGAATTCGGCGTGGCGCGCAGATTCATCGATCCCGGGTCGCGCTATCAATGGATTTCCGACACCCGAAAGGCGCTCGAAGCCAACGGTATCGGCTGGGACCTTTGGGACTACACGGATCTGTTCGGCATCACCAAACTGACCGGTGAGACGATAACCGAATCGGGCGACGGGTTGGTACGGCTGGCCGACCCCGATGAGGGTTCCCGCGACGTGGAGCCCGAAGCCGTCAAGTCTTTGTTCGGTAATTAGCCGCCCATAGCGCGCTGCAGCGTCTCCCAAACACGCAGAGCGGTCATCGGCATATCGACTTCGCGCACACCCTTGTCCCACAACGCATCCAATACCGCGTTCATGACGGCCGGCGCGGCACCGACCGTTCCGGCCTCGCCGCAGCCCTTGATGCCCAGCGGATTGGTCGTGCACAGAATTTCGTTATAGGTGAAGCCAAACGATGGCAGGTCATCCGCCCGGGGCATCGTGTAATCCATGAATGAACCGCTCAACAGCTGAGCAGTCCCAGGCTCGTAGAGACAGTTTTCCATCAGCGCCTGACCGATACCCTGCGCCACGCCGCCGTGCACCTGGCCGGCGACGATCAGCGGATTCAGCACGAACCCGAAATCATCGACTACGTCATAGGAAATAACAGCGACCTTCCCAGTTTCGGGGTCGATTTCGATTTCGCAGATATGACAGCCGTTGGGGAAAGTATCGCCCTTTTCGTCATGCGTGCCGGATGAGTTTAGACCCTTTTCCAGCCGCTCGTTCAGTTCGGCCGGCAGCTTCGTGCCGCTGCGCGCCGCCTCGGCGACCTCGAGCAAGGGCAGGAATCGATTGCTGCTCTGGGCGCGGAACGCGCCGTCGTCAAAGGTCACCTGATCGATGCTCGTGTCCAGCAATGCGGCAGCCACTTCCCGGCCCTTGTCGATCACGGCGTCCGCAGCCTTCAATATGCCGTTCCCGCTGTTCCACAGGGACCGAGAGCCGCCCGTGCCCCCGCCATGCGGCGCGCGGATGCTATCGCCCTGGATCAGATCGATGGACTCGAATGGTACGCCCAGCTTATCGGCGACGATGGCGGCAAAGGTCGTTTCGTGCCCCTGTCCGTGGGCCGAGGTTCCGACACCCACTTCGACTCGTCCCGCCTCGGTGAAGGAGATGTCTACGGCGCTGGCTCCGCCGGCTGTCTTTTCTATGTAATAGGCCATGCCTCTGCCGCGCAGCTTTCCGCGCTTTTCGGACTCGGCGCGTCGGGCGGGAAATCCGGCCCAATCCGCCTGCTTCAGACAATCGTGCAGATTGCGTTGGAAATCGCCGCTGTCGATCAGGGCCCCGACATAGCTGCGATAGGGCATTTCATGGGATTGGATGAAATTGCGCAGGCGAATCTCGTCCTGGCCCAGTCCCATCTCGCGGGCCGCCAGATCCATGATGCGTTCGATGATATAGGCGGCCTCCGGTCGGCCGGCGCCGCGATAGGCCTCGACAGGCACCGTGTTAGTCAGTACCGCGCGGACATAGTTGTGAAGCACGGGCACCTTATAGACGCCGCCGACCACGAACATCGGGATGATGTTCTGGATGCCTGGCCCGAAGCCCAGCCCATAGGCCCCCAGATTGAAGTCGGTACAGACGCGATAGGCCAGAATCCGGCCCTCGGCGTCGAACGCCATTTCGGCGTGGCTTTTCAGATCCCGGCCATGGCTGTCGGACTGGAAGGCCTCGGTGCGCTCGGACATCCATTTGACCGGCATGCCGAAACGCTCCGACGCGATCAAGACCAGCGGATACTCCGCAAAGGTCGACATTTTCAGCCCAAAGCCGCCGCCGACATCGGGAGTGATCACCCGCAGCCGTTCCTGCGGGATTTTGAGAATGCGCTTGGCGATCGTATCGGCGATTGGGTGGGCGCCCTGGCTGGTGACAAAAAGCTCGTAGTGCCCGGTTTCCTTGTCGAACCTGCCGGCCGCACCGCGCGCCTCCATCGAATTGACGACGACACGGTTGTTGACCAGGTCGATCCGCGTGATATGCGCCGCCTTGGCGAAGGCGGTTTCGGTCGCCGCCTCGTCGCCCTGCTCCCAATCCACCGCAATGTTGCCCTTGGCCTGAGGCCAGACGAGCGGCGCACCGGGCGCAACCGCCTCATCGATCAGCCCCACTGCGGGCAGTTCCTCGTAGTCGACCAGAATCTGTTCGGCCGCATCCTTTGCCGCATTCTGGCTTTCGGCCACCACGAACGCGACCGGCTCGCCGACATAGCGGACATAATCGACGGTCAGCAGGGCGCGGTCGCCATCGACGCGCGGCGTGCCGTCGCGATTCTTGAGCATCGAGGCGGGAAAGGCCGCACCCAGATGGCCGATGCCGGCAGCCTCGAGTTCCGAGCCGACGATGATGCCGATAACGCCGGGCATCGTTTTCGCCGCTTCGGTGTCGATGGAGAGTATCCGGGCATGGGCATAAGGCGAACGCAGCGCATAGCCGATTGCCGCCCCTTCCATTTTCACGTCATCGACATAGCGGCCGCGGCCGGTGATGAAACGCTTGTCCTCGGTCCGCCGAATCGGCTGCGACATCAAACCCATTCTTAAGACTCCAACGCTGTCGTAACCGCACGGGCGGTCATCACGCCAACCAGATGTGCGCGATAGGCGGCCGTCGCATGCGGATCTCTGTTCAAGTCGTCTTCCGGAACATCGATTCCGGCGATCGCCTGGGGCGCGAACGAAGATGCCAGAGCGGCCTCCATCTCGGGCAGGCGAAAGACGCTGGGCCCGGCCCCGGTCACCGCAACGCGGACGCCGGCGGCAGTGCGCGCAACAAAGGCGCCGACCACCGCATATCGCGAAGCAGGATTGGGAAACTTCGCATAGCCTGCGGCCAGCGGAATGGGAAAGCGCACCTGACGCACGATCTCGCCGGGTGCTAGCGCCGTCTCGAACATGCCCGTGAAGAAATCATCGGCCGCGATCTCGCGCCTGTCGGTAATGACTGTCGCGCCCAACCCGACCAAAGCGGCCGGATAATCCGCTGCCGGATCGGCGTTGGAGATCGATCCGCCGATCGTGCCCCGGTGCCGGACCTGCGGATCGCCGATACCTTCGGCCAGTGCCGCCAGTGCCGGCAGCCGCGCTTTGATTTCTTTTGAGTGCGCGACGGCCGCATGGGTCGTCATCGCACCGATCGTGATTTCGCCGGCGTCCACCACGATGCCGACCAGATCGGCCAAGCCGCCCAGATCGACCAGGTCGGTCGGGCTCGCCAACCGTTGCTTCAATGTCGGGATCAGCGTCATCCCGCCCGCGAGAAGCCGGGCTTCAGGATGCGCCTCCAGCAGCGCAGCGGCCTCTGCCAGCGAATGGGGTTTGTGATAGTCGAACGCGTACATTTTATGCCTTTGCCATAGCGCGCGCACCGGCTTCGACCGAGGCGACGATGTTGTGATAGCCGGTACAGCGGCAGATATTCCCCTCCAGCCATTCCCGCACCTGATCCGGCGTGGGCTCAGCGTTCCCCTGCGCGAAATCGACTGCGCTCATGATCATGCCGGGCGTACAAAATCCGCACTGCAGCCCGTGATTCTCATTGAAGGCAATCTGCATGGGGTGGAGTTTTTCCGGCGTTCCCAGCCCCTCGATCGTCGTGACCGATGCACCATCGGCCTGAACCGCGAGGATAGTGCAGGATTTGACCGACCGGCCGTCGAGAAGCACACAGCAGGCGCCGCATTGGCTGGTGTCACATCCCACATGGGTGCCGGTTAGCCCCAGATTTTCTCGCAGGAATGTCACGAGCAAGGTGCGCGGTTCGACCTTCGCTTTGACATCCCTGCCGTTGACGGAGAATGCGACCGATACAGTGCCGACCATTAGAAAAGCCCCTTAAAACGCGCAGCCAGTAGGATGACGACAAGCGCCACCAAAACCCAAACTAGCCAACCGAGTCGCTTGTGGGAAATGGTTTCAGGGACAGGCTGGCGCTCTTGGACCGGCGCCACAACCGTCNNTCTCCGCCGGCGCAACCGACTCCAACTGGCGTACGAAATTGCCGAAAAAATCGTCCGCCATCTTCTTGGCCGCCATATCGACAAGTCGCGACCCGATCTGAGCGAGCTTTCCGGCGACCTGCGCGTGGGCCTCATAATGCAGCACTGTGGCGTCGGCCTCCTGAACCAATCGCACCTTTGCTCCGCCCTTCACCATGCCCGCGGCCCCGCCCGAACCGCTGCCTGAGAGCGTGTAGCCGTTCGGCGCATCGATATCCGACAAAGTGGCCTGGCCCGAAAACTTGGCACGGACCGGGCCGACCGCGGCCGATATCTTGCCCGTAAAGCTGGTCTGCGAGGCTCGAAACAGTTCTTCGCATCCGGGTATCGATGCTTTCAGAATCTCAGCGTCGTTCAATGCACGCCAGACATCGGCCTGCGGGAGGGGAATGCGAAACTCACCCTTCATATCCATATTAGTTCGACTTTCTAAAGGTCTAACCGCGGTTAAGGCGGGGGCTTTGGGGAAGCGGCGGCATCTTGTCACAAAAGCGACGCAGCTTGGAGATCGGTTGTTGATATAACTCATGGTGGCGCTGGACAGGATGGTTTTTGGTTATCAAAAAGCAGCCTGCCGGGACGTCTGGGTACACAAGCCAAGTGCCGGCCTTCTGATGTAGACGGAGCATATAGCGGAATGGATCAGCGTTTTTCCTTGCCGACCGACCATAAGAAACTATTGGCCTGGGTCGACGACGTAGCCGCACTGACCAACCCTGATCGAATCCACTGGTGCGACGGTTCGGCTGAGGAATATGACGGGCTGTGCCAATTGCTGGTCGACAACGGCACTTTCGAACGTCTGTCCGATTCCAAACGGCCCGACTCATTTCTCGCCCTGTCAGATCCCGCCGATGTCGCGCGGGTCGAGGGACGGACCTTCATCTGCTCTCAGACTGAGGCCGATGCGGGACCGACGAACAATTGGCGCGATCCGGCTGAAATGCGTGAAACCTTGTCGGGTCTGTTTGCCGGCTCGATGCGCGGCCGCACGCTGTATGTCGTCCCGTTTTCGATGGGCCCCATCGGCTCCGACATTTCAAAAATCGGCGTACAGCTGACGGATTCTCCCTACGTCGCCGTGTCGATGCGGATCATGACCAGAATGGGCGCAGCAGCGCTTGGTCAGTTGGGGACGAACGGTGAGTTCATTCCCTGTTTGCATTCCGTCGGCGCCCCGCTAGCCGAGGGCGCTGCGGATGTGCCGTGGCCCTGCAACCCGGCGAACGTCTATGTCGTGCATTTCCCCGAAACGCGTGAGATTTGGTCTTTTGGATCGGGCTATGGCGGCAATGCTCTACTGGGCAAGAAATGTCTCGCCCTGCGCATCGCCTCGGTGATGGCCCGCGACGAAGGTTGGCTGGCTGAACATATGCTGGTCTTGAAACTGACCTCGCCCAAAGGCGTCACGAAATATGTCGCCGGCGCATTTCCCAGCGCCTGCGGTAAGACCAACCTGGCGATGCTGATCCCGACTTTGCCGGGATGGAAGGTCGAAACCATCGGCGACGATATTGCCTGGATGAAGTACGGCGCGGACGGGCACCTTTACGCAATCAACCCTGAAGCCGGATTTTTCGGCGTCGCGCCGGGGACAGGCGCCAAAACCAATCCGAACGCGCTGGCAACCGTCGGCAGCAATTCGATTTTCACCAATGTCGCCAAGACGCCGGATGGCGATGTCTGGTGGGAGGGCCTGGCCAAGACACCGCCGGACAGTCTGACCGATTGGCGCGGCAACAACTGGACGCCGCAGGCAGGAACACCCGCAGCCCATCCCAATTCCCGTTTCACGACCCCAGCCTCGCAATGCCCGTCGATCGCACCGGAATGGGAAGACCCGGCCGGCGTTCCGATCGACGCCTTCCTATTCGGCGGCCGCCGCTCGCGGGTCGTGCCCCTGGTTTTCGAGGCGCATAACTGGAACGAGGGCGTTTTCCTGGCAGCTCAGATGAGTTCGGAAACGACCGCCGCCGCCGTCGGCACCGTGGGCGAACTTCGTTTCGACCCGATGGCGATGCTGCCGTTCTGCGGCTACCACATGGGCGATTACTTCTCCCATTGGCTGAAGGTCGGCCAAAAGAAAGGTGCGAACCCGCCTAAGATTTTCTTCGTCAATTGGTTCCGCAAGGGACCGGACGGCGACTTCCTGTGGCCGGGATTTGGGGAGAATTCGCGTGTGCTCGCCTGGATATTCGAACGCTGCGGCGGCTCGGCCGAGGCAACCGACACACCGATCGGCTATGTGCCGACGATCGGTGAAAACGGCATCGAAGTCGCAGGCCTGAACACCTCAGAGACCGATCTGGCCGGCCTACTCACCATCGATGAGCAGGAATGGGTGGACACTTTCGCCCAGGTGCGCACCCATTTCGCCCGCTTCGGCGACAAGCTGCCGGGGGAATTCAACCGCCAGATGGATTCTTTCGAGAAGCGGCTGGGCCTTTAGAGCGTCATGCCTTTTCCGCGGCGAACAGTCCGTATCGCATTGCGCCGCTGCGATAGGCCCAGAGGATACGCAGAAGGGTGATTGCAAAACTGCGGTCGGAATTGCGCGGGTCCAACAGGAAGGCGCGATAGCTACGCTCGGTTAGAATGCCCTTGGCGGCGCGGGTAAGACACAGCCACCAGGTGCGCCAGACATAGGGCGTCAGATCCTCGAAACTGGTAACTCTAAGGCCGGCATCGGCCATCATCGCGCGATATTCGCTTTCTGAACCCATACTGGGCAGGCGCCCCTCGCGGCAGATCGGTTCCAGCAGATGGTTGACCGCGGCCGGGCTCGGTTTTTCCGACGACAGCCAGACGCAATTGGCGAAGCGGCCTCCGGGTTTGAGCGTGCGCGCAACCTCGGCGAAAAACCGGGGCTTATCGACCATATGCTCCGAACTTTCGATCGACAGAACCGCATCGAAACCGGCATTCGGAAAATCGTTTTCCAACCAGTCCTGCTGCATTAGTTTCGGGTTGGCGCGCGGATGGGCGCTGGCCGCATAGGCAATCTGCGCGCCCGAAAGCGTCAGACCGGTCACTTCGCAGCCCCAGCGGTCGGCCAACAGGCGCGAGGTACCGCCATAGCCGCAACCGACATCGCAGACCGACTGCCCCGGCGCCAGTTGCAGTTTGTCGGCGACGGCGGCGCTCAATGCTTCACAGGCTTCAAGCGGGGTTTCACTGCCGTTGCGCCACAGTCCATGATGAACATGCTCGCCCCATATCTCTCGGTAAAAACGATCGAGATTGTCGTAATGGCGGGCCACACTTTCGGCGGTCTGGGTGGTATTGGGAATGATCATCGGCCTTAACCCGCCAGGAATTCGCGGCGCAGTGCCTGGATCGTCGCATCGTCCAGCTTCAGCCCGTCATGGATATATTTGTCCATCGACCCGTAGGTGCTGTCGATCTTGTCGAATCCCGCCTGGAGATATTCGGGGCGCACACCCAGCAGCGGCTCAAGCAATACGGGGTCGATGTGACCTTTCAAAGCCTGAAGCATTTTCTGGTTCTTCGCCTCCAGATACCCGTTGCTGAGCAGATAGTCGTTCATAATCGTGTCGCGCGGCACGCCCATGATGCCGAGGAACACGGCCTCTGCCCAGCCGGTGCGATCCTTGCCCGCCGTGCAATGAAAGGTCGCCGGCTGCATCGCCGGGTCGGCGATTCGCGTGAAGACCACATGGTAGGCGGCGTTTGCCGACGGCGCGCCGGCAAACTGACGATTGGCGTCGATCATGAATTGAACGCCGCGTCCGCCACCCAGAACCTCTTCTGCGTGCGCGCCGCTGGTGAACAGTTTGGCAATTCCGCTGGAATTGCCGTCTGCCCCAGCTACATCGGCAATTAGCGGTTCAGCGCCGAGCGGCAAACGGTCCTGCCCCTGTTTGCGCTCAGTATCCGTGCGCAGGTCGCAGACCAGATGAATGCCGATGGTATGAAGCGAATCGAGGTCGGCCGGCGTCAGCCGGTCCAGCTGATCCGACCGGTAGAGCAGGCCCATCCGCACCCATTTACCGTCGGCGGTACGGTAGCCGCCGGCATCGCGAAAATTGGGGGCGCTCGCCAGATGCAGGCTGCGGTCGGCAACCGTAAGCGACCCGCCATGATCGGGAACCAGTTCGAAATACCAGCGCGGTGCGGCGGGCAGACTCGGCACCGCAACGGCGCCGGTCGCGCCACCCTGACCGACCGGATGGTCGCGCCCGACATGGGCGGAGTCGGTTCCAGCATAGACGGTAACCGAAGTCGCACCGGGTGCGGTCCAATTGACGGTGAAAGCGTGATTGTCGGGGCTTGTTACCGTCGCTTCGGTAAAGGGGATAGTCTCGCCGCCGCCATGCATGCAGCCGGATAAGCCGCCGGCCATAATGATCGCGACAAAGGCGATTGTAGCTTTGGTAATGCGTGTGGACATTTAGCTTCCCCAATTTTCCGGCGAGTCTAGACGGACGACGCAAGATTGAGAAGGCGGAGTCGTTTCCCGCTGCCAAGCTACCGATTTACATCCTCGGATAACAAGCGTCCGCCATAGGTGTCGTTTGGGCGCAAAGGGGCTCGACGGCACAAATCCCCGCGCTGGGATGTCAGCAGGACATGATNNGTTCTGGCAATCTGTGCTGCTTTTGTGACCGGCGCATTCTTCGGAGCTGCGGCGATGGCGACAACATTGCAACAGAGATCGCTGTCCGATCTGGTCAAAGGCGCCGAAATCATTTTCGAAGGTACTGTTACCGCGAGCGCGGTCGAGCCTGGCCTGAACGGTCAGGGTGCGCGCACCTGCTTTACCTTCAACGTTACCGACGTGATCGTCGGCACGGAACCCGGCAACACGCTCGTGCTGTGCTTTTTCGGCGGTGCGCTGAACGGTCGGCATTTCGCAGTCTCGGGGATGCGCTATCCGAATATCGGAGAGCACGGGATCTACCTGGTCGAATCCACGCATGAGCCGATGGTAAATCCGCTGATGGGCTGGGACTAGGGTCGCTATCTGGTCCAAACGGAGCCGGTGTGCGGAGTTGCCAAGATGATGACGGCGAGCCATCGGCCGATCACCGCGATCAGCGCCGAAGCCGCACAGCCTATTGCCATCCCCGCCACCGTTTCACCCTCCGGCGCGAATGCGGTCGGCGTAATGTCCGAGTCGGGGCCGATTTGACCGGCGCACTGTCACGTAAGGATTTCGTCGCCAAGTTGAGGTCGCTCAGTGTCCGTTAGGTTTCACACAAGGTCGGCATATACGGCGGCGGTGTTTGTGTCGGCTCTATTGGCTGTGCTCAGTGGACGAACGGCATTGGGCTATGCACTGGAAGGGCAGTCATGGGCCAATGCCACGACGACATTCTCGTACGCCATTCCGGGCAACAACGGCATTTGGGCGTCCGCCCTGCAGCAAGCCCTGGCGGATTGGACATCGGTGACGCCTTTTACATTCTTTGGCTTGAACCAATACGCCGACCCGTGCAACGACTCCTCGCCGAACGGGGCCGACTTCGGCACGACCGATTGCGGGATGGCTTTTGGCTCAGGAACGCTGGCCGTTACCACCTACAGCTTCGATGAAAACAACCAATTCATCCGCGCTTCGACGGTGTTCAATTCGAACGTGGCTTTTTCGGTCTATACCGGCCCGCTGCAAAACAGCAGCACGGACTTCCGGCGCGTCGCGGCTAACGAAATGGGCCACGCGCTGGGGATGGCGCACGAGAATGATTCCAGCATTCCGGCCCTCATGGCGCCCCTTGTCAGCAACATCGAGCAACCGACCGCAGACGACATTGCCGGCGTCGATGCGCTTTATGACAGCGTCGCAAAGCCGGTTTCGCTCGCATCTGCCGTTTTGCCCTCCAGCCGTTCTGTTCAGGTGGGCGCGACGGCGACGGCTTTTGCCACGATGGTCAATTTCGGAACCCAGACTGGCTCCAGCTGCGAAATCGACCTTCCCGGCACAATGCCGGCGAGCTTCACATACCAAACGACCAATCCTGCAACCAACCAACTGACCGGAACTGCCAATCAACCCATCGACATCGCCGCGGGCGCCTCGCAGAGTTTCGTGATCGCGGTGACACCGACCGCGGCCTTCGGCTCGACCGACGCCCCCTTCACGATGACCTGCACCAACGCATCTCCCGCCCCAAGTTCGAGCGGCCTGAACACGTTGCTGCTATCGGCATCGACAACGCCGACACCCGATGTCGTGACGCTGACGGCCACAACCCTGAACGACGGCTAAGTCCATGTTTCCCCCAGCAGCTTGACCGGCGCCTTTGCCGTCGCGACCGACAATCTGGGGGCGTCCGGCAATATCGTCGCGTCGGCCGATACGGGGGCGGCGGCGCTGCCGCTGACGCTCAGCCTATGCCAGACCGATCCTAATAGCGGAGCCTGCATCTCGGCGGTCGGCCCAACTGTTTCAGTGACCATTGGCGCAAATCAGACGCCCACCTTCTCAGTGTTCGTTACCGTTCAGGCACAGATTCCGCCCAGCCCGGCGAACAAACGAATCTTCATCCGCTTCAAAGATGCTGGCGGTGTAACCCGCGGTTCCAGCAGCGTGGCAGTGACAACGAACTGAGGGCCGTAGCCGCCTAAACGTCCAGATTGCTCACCGACAGCGCATTGGCCTGGATGAAGTCTTTGCGCGGTTCGACCACTTCGCCCATCAGGGTTGAGAATATTTCTTCCGCTTCGTCGGCATGTGCGACTCTGACCTGCAGAAGCGAACGGACCTCGGGGTCTAGTGTGGTGTCCCACAACTGGTCGGCGTTCATTTCGCCCAGACCCTTATAGCGCTGGATGGTGAGACCCTTGCGGCCCTGCTCGACCACCGATTCGAACAAGGCAATCGGCCCGTCGACGACAGCCGCGACCCGGTCTTTGTTGATCAGCCGGCCGTTCTTGGCAAAGCGCGCCTGCAGCGTTGCCGTCGCCTGATCCAGCCGTCGCGCCTCGGCGCTGCGCAGAATATCGGGTGACAGCACATGGGTTTCCTTGACCCCGCGCAGCGTGCGGAAGACCGTAACGCCGTTTTCGTCGGCAAATGCCTGCCAGCCGCGTTCGCTCTCAGGCGTCAGCGCGTCCAGCCGTTGAGCCAGATAGGCGGCCGCAGCGCCCGCACGTTCCGCGTCATTCAACACTGTCATGCTCAGAACGCCGGCGATGGCGGCCTGTTCGACGAGCATCTGGCTGCCGACCTTGCGTGCGATCTGCTGGATCGGCAGTCGGATGGTGCGTGCCTCGCGCACCATCGCATCGAGGTCGGCACCGACTGCGACGGCGCCGTCGTGCATCTCGAAGGCGCTGCCTTCGATGCCGGTCTGGATCAGATAATCGTCCAACTCCCGGTCGCCCTTACGGTATAGCGCAGAATTGCCCCGCTTTACGCGATAGAGCGGCGGCTGGGCGATATAGAGATAGCCCTTTTCGATCAACTCTGGCATCTGGCGGTAGAAGAAGGTGAGCAGCAAGGTGCGGATGTGACTGCCGTCGACATCGGCGTCCGTCATAATGATGATTTTGTGGTAGCGGGCTTTTTCGATATTGAATTCTTCTCGCCCGATGCCGGTGCCCATCGCCGCGATCAGTGTGCCGATCTCGGCCGAACCCAGCATTTTGTCGAACCGCACGCGCTCAACATTCAAGATCTTGCCGCGCAGCGGCAGAATGGCCTGGAACTTACGGTTACGGCCCTGCTTGGCCGTCCCGCCCGCCGAGTCGCCCTCGACCAGGAACAATTCCGATAGGGCGGGATCACGCTCCTGGCAGTCGGCCAGCTTTCCGGGAAGCGACGCCATATCCAGCGCGCCCTTGCGCCGGGTCAGGTCGCGGGCCTTGCGCGCAGCCTCGCGCGCAACGGCCGCCTCTACGGCCTTTTGCACGATTTTCTTAGCGTCCTGCGGATGCTCCTCGAACCAGGTCAGCAGCGCATCGCCGACGACCTGCTCCACCACCGGGCGAACCTCGGACGAAACCAGCTTGTCCTTGGTCTGGCTAGAGAATTTCGGGTCCGGTACCTTGACCGACAGCACGCAGGTCAAGCCCTCGCGCATGTCGTCGCCGGTCAGCGTGATCTTCTCACGCTTGGCGATGCCGCTGGTCGCCGCATAGCTGTTGATCGTGCGGGTCAGCGCTGCGCGGAAGCCGGCCAGATGCGTGCCGCCATCCTTTTGCGGAATATTATTGGTAAAGCACAGCATCGTTTCGTGGTAAGAATCGGTCCATTCCAGCGCCGCCTCAACAACGATAGGCACGCCGAATTCACCGGTCTTGGTCCCCAAAATGCCGATAGCCGGCTTATGCAAGGGTGTCTTGGCGCGGTCCAGATAGGTCGCGAAGGCCTGCAATCCGCCGGAATAGGACAATTCTACCTGGTGCGGCTCCATCGATCTTTTGTCGGTAAGGATGATGCGCACGCCGGAATTCAGGAACGCGAGTTCGCGCAGACGATGCTCGATCGTGGCGAAGTCATATTCGGTTTTGGTGAAGGTCTGGGTCGAGGCCAGAAATGTAACCTCGGTACCTTTTTTACCGTTGATCGGGCCGACCTTTACCAGAGGCGCCACTGCGTCGCCGTGCGCGAATCGGATGAACCATTCGGCGTCGTCGCGCCATATGCGCAGATCGAGCGTTTCGGACAGGGCATTGACGACCGAGACGCCGACGCCGTGCAAACCGCCCGACACTTTATAGGCATTTTGGTCGAACTTACCGCCGGCGTGCAGTTGGGTCATAATGACCTCGGCGGCCGAAATCTGTTCTTCCTCGTGGATATCGACTGGGATACCGCGCCCGTTGTCGGTCACCGTGACAGATCCGTCAGCGTTCAGCGTAACCGTCACCAGATCGGCATAGCCGCCCAGCGCCTCATCGATCGCGTTGTCGACGACCTCATAGACCATGTGATGCAGGCCCGACCCGTCGTCCGTGTCGCCGATATACATTCCGGGGCGCTTGCGAACTGCGTCGAGGCCGCGCAGCACCTTAATCGAGTTGGCGTTGTATTCGCCCTCTTCGCTGCCGTGGTTGGTTTCATCGACCATAAAACTACTCTCAATCGATCTGAGGGCGGCGGTCCGATTCGGGTCCGCCGACAAGGTCAAACATTATAGATGATTCGCTATGCGTGGGTGATATGCGCATCGCGAATAGTGAAATGCTGTGCGTCGCCTTCGAGCGTCTCGAACAGCGACCGATCGGTACCGGTCATCCAAGCTTGGGCGCCCAGTGCGCCGATTTCGGCATAGAGCGCCTGGCGTCGTGTTTCGTCGAGATGGGCCGCGACTTCGTCCAGCAGCAGAATCGGCGTCCGTCCGCGCTCGGCCGTTGCCAACCGTGCTGCAGCCAAAATGATCGCGACCAGAATGGCCTTTTGCTCTCCCGTCGAAGTCAGTGCGGCCGGCATGTTTTTCTCGCGATGCGTTACGGCCAGATCGCCGCGATGCGCGCCCACCTGGGTTTCGCCATGAACGGAATCGCTATTACGGTTCCGCATCAGTACCTCTCTCAGCCAATCTTCGACCGCCAGAGCCGGTTGGCCCATCAAGCGCGACTCGACAGGCCCTTCTGCCGCAACGATGGGGCGCGGGAAGGGACCTGTCGCGGCGTCGAGCGCCCGCGCCAGGCGCGCCACCATATCGACACGAGCCGCCGCAAGCGCCACGCCTGTCGCCGCCAATTCCGCCTCGACCGCATCGAGCCAAGCCGTCTCGCCCGGCCGTTCGGCCAACAGACGGGCGCGCTGGCGCAGGGCCAAATCGTGACGGGTTACCCGACCGGCATGGGCCGGATCGAAACCGAAGGTCAATCGATCGAGAAATCGCCGCCGCGATTTCGCACCCTCGACAAACAACCTGTCCATATGGGGTGTCAGCCACACAACCGAAACGATTTGGGTGAGCGCTGCCTGACTTTTGCCGGGCTTGCCGTCGATTTGAATGATCCTGCGTTCGCTGCCGGGTTCACGGCCTGTGCCGGCCAGAGTTTCGCCATCGGGTCCCGCAATTGTCGCAGCCACCCCCCATACGGCGTCATGGTCCGCCCCGATCCGTTGAAAGTCAGCCGATCGCGCGCTGCGCAGGCCGCGCCCGGGGGAAAGAAGGCTGATCGCCTCGAGCAGGTTCGTCTTCCCGGCGCCGTTCGGACCGGTCAGAACGATTGCGCCGGGCCCTACTTCGACCCTGGCATGAGCGTAACAGCGGAACTCGGTCAGCGTCAGGCGCGTAACGGACGCGACCGGCTTTTTGATGGGCGGTAATCCGGGCGCGTCGGTCGCGGATTGACTACGCGCGGCGATCATGGAGACGACGCGTAATCAAACCCGCATCGGCATGAGGACGTAAAGCGCACTGCTGTCCGACGTATCGCGAATGATGGTGGGCGACGCAGCGTCGGCGATCGTCAGGCGGCAACCGTCGCCTTCGATCTGCTGGGTGATATCCAGCAGATAGCGTGAATTGAAGCCGATCTCGAGCGGGGTCGAGCTATAGGAAATCTCAAGCTCTTCGGTTGCACTGCCGCTCTCGGGGCTGTTGGCCGAAACGGTCAAGGATCCACGATCGATCGTCAGCTTTACCGCGCGGGTTTTTTCAGTCGCGATGGTCGCAACACGATCGACTGCGGCGGCAAAGTCCCGCGGATTGACCTCAAGTACCTTGTCGTTGCCGCTCGGAATCACGCGTTCGTAATCCGGGAATGTGCCGTCGATCAGCTTTGATGTCAGGACCACATGGTCGAAAGCGAAGCGCAGCTTCGTGTCGGACAGAGAGACGTCGATCTGGCCAGTCACGTCCTCAAGCAGCTTACGCACCTCGGCCACGGTCTTGCGCGGAACGATGACGCCGGGCATTTCGGACGCGCCCTCGGGCAGCGGCATTTCTACTCGGGCCAACCGATGGCCATCGGTTGCAACGGCGCGCAGCACCGGGACATCGCCCGATTTGGCCGCATGAAGATAGATGCCGTTCAGATAATAACGCGTTTCTTCGGTCGAGATGGCGAAACGGGCTCGATCGATCAACGTGCGCAGATCGGCGGCACCCAATGAAAAGCTGACCGGCATGCTGGACCCGGCCATTTGCGGAAAATCGTCCGTCGGCAGGCAACCCAATCGGAAATTGGATCGTCCGCCGCGCACCGAAAGCACGCCCGATTCGGGATTGGTCTCGAACTCGATATTGCTGCCGTCCTGCAATTTGCGGACGATATCGTAAAGCGTGTGGGCGGGAGCGGTCGTGGCCCCCGGCTGGATGATTTCAGCCGGAACCGATTCGACGATTTCCAGATCCATATCTGTAGCGGAAAGGGACAGTTTCCCATCGGCTGCGCGCAAAAGCACGTTCGATAGGATGGGGATTGTGTTTCGCCTTTCGACGACGCTCTGGACATGAGCAAGCGACGGAAGAAGCTTAGCGCGTTCGATGATGAATTTCATAACCGATGGCAATACTGTGCAGGGCCGGTATTTGTACGCGAGCGTCGCACGCTAAGCAATCACTCAGCGAACCCCGACAGCTTCTTTTCCGCATCGGTCAAAAGCACCCGAGATGCGTCAACCGGGTGATATGATATACCCGCCGATGCTGGGGAATCGACGCCCCGCCATTTTCGCATCGCCGCGCCGATCAGATGCCCCGCAACCAGCATGGGGCGTCGCGTAACGCTGGCCGATAAGACGCCGATATGGGGGGTCCGTTGTGTTGTCCAGG
This sequence comes from Rhodospirillales bacterium, assembly GCA_003165335.1. Lineage (GTDB taxonomy): Bacteria > Pseudomonadota > Alphaproteobacteria > BOG-932 > Roseiterribacteraceae > BOG-932. Next base: position 25,914 of record PLTD01000249.1, read on the forward strand.
TGCGCTTATAGGCATCGTCGCCGCGCCCGAAATCCAGCAAGGCTATCCCTTCCTTATCCAACAAAGTGCGTATCGCGAATGCGGTCAAAATCGTGCCGGGCGATTGCGCATCGAATTCCCGGTCGTGCGCGAGCTTAAGAACAGTTGCGGTCGAACCGACTACCACCCAAAGCTGGGCGGCGATCGGTCGACCCTCCATCCTGCAAATCGCCAGTCGAAGCCAGCCGGCCGCGGCCAATTTGCGCATCAATGTCGGTTGAAACTGTTCAAAGGGTTCTGCCTCTTTCCAGCTTGCCCCATAGACGGCTTCATAGTCTGCGATGCCCTGTTCGACTTCGGCTTGTGGACTTCCGATACCGACCAAGGCGAAACTGGCGCCGGCCCGTTCCAGCTTTGCGCCCTTGCGGCGAATCACTTCACGCAATGCCCCAGCGCGAGCGCCGAGATACTCGCCATAGCTTCGCCCACCCAAGCTCTCCCACCAGCGGCCGAAATGTTCGTAGCGCAATAGGGCGCGTCCCGGGTATGCCAAGCCGGATAGGAAAGGCTCAAGTGCGGGATTACTCGAATCGAGGGAATCCAGGCCGAACACCGCCTCGGATCTCAAATACTGCGCCAAGCGCCGACCCAATTCGAAGGCGGTCGCCGATGGATCGCCATCGGTAGCGATCAGGGGCCGAAAATCGCAACTGTAAAAGCTCGTCAGACTGGAGACCGCGGGCTCTCCGTCAGCATTGCGTCGGCAAGGCAGCAGGGCCCGAGCCTTACCGAACTGGTCATTCAACACGAAGAAAAGCGGCCGAGCCCCGGGCATAAGCCCGGCGCTTATGAATGTGTCATACCAGGGGCGACTGGTGAAAAGACGCTCGCAGCCGATTCCGTCCAGCAGGGCAGCCGCGGATTTGGGCAGCGCCTCCAGTGCCGGGAAAACCGCAAAATCACCCAGGGTCACGGAGGGGCAGGCACGCTGGCAGTAGCCGTGGCCGGGCAGGCCCCGAGCCGATATGCGACCAGTCCGATCCATTCATGAAGGGCATAAAAGCTGCGCATCCATGCCGAATCGTGGGGCAAAAAATCGCGTATGCCGTGAACAACGGTCGCCTCGCCATGGAGCGGAGCCGGCACAATAGGGAAGCCGGCCTGGCGAAATGCCAGAATTGCCCGCGGCATATGCCATGAGTGGGTCACGACCAGCGCTGAAGAAATACCGGCTTGTCGCAATATCTTTGCACTGAACTTCGCATTTTCGCAGGTATTTTCCGACATTGTCTCGCGCCATTCAACCGGCAGGCCGAACGCGTTCGTGAAGAGGTCCGCCATCAAATCGGCAACGGCGGGTTCGTCTTCGCCGATTGTACCGCCGGCTATGAGGACCGGAAGTTTCTTATCGCGGACGATCATGGCCGCCCCGGCGAGCCTTTGCAGCGATAAGGGTCCAGGCTCGGCTTTCACCAAGGGGTCGGGAGTACGCTCGCCGTCGGCCCCCAAAATGATGATCGCCCCCGGTTGAGGCACATCGACCTGCACGGGTATCCCCCTCTCCAGACTGGAGATAAGTTCGCCGCCGACGATGGGCATGGCCAGCACATAGAGTCCGACCAAGCCCGCAACCGCTATCCAAAACCCCAAGCGGCGCCTTCGCCGCATGATCGCCAACCCGAAGATCAGCACCCATATCAGTCCGGCTGGCGGAAGAACAATAATTGGAAGTGTCGCCCTAAAGAAATGAACAAAGTCCTGGAATAGTGACATCCGCCGCTCCCACCGTTGGGATTTTTATATCGGTCGCAGAGTTTTAATCAATCGGGCACTAGCTTCAGTATCCAAACGTCGCGTTATCAAGTTTATTGGGTCTGTTACTGTATAACTTCACTTAATGTGGCGTAAGCCAATCTCGTTGACCCTGTCGCCGCGACGCTGTTCCAAAGCAGTTTTTACTATATGCCTGAGTAGTTTGCTTGAATTTCATAAAAAACAGGATACACTGAAAATGTGCGAGTCCGGCTGCTATTTTCGGCTATGGTTGCCCGGTTCGGCGTTGAATTGGCGCCCTTGTGGGTCGGTCCGCAGTCGCGCGATAGCAGGCCTTGCTGACAAGTAAGGCTGGAGATCTAAGTCGATGCTGAAGCTTTTCGGGCATTTCATTCAAATCAAGATGCTAATGCTCTTGATTCTTGAAATGGCCGTACTCGGCGGCACCGTTTACTATCTGCTGTCTACGGGCATTCACTCGCCGCAATTGCTCAAGGATATCCGCGGCCAACTCGGGCAATTTTCCTTCCTGTTCTCGATTGTTGTCGGGATCGCGATGATCTCTATGGGGCTCTACAGCCGATCTGCCATGAGCGACTATCGCACTTTGGCGATCAAAGTGTTGATCGCTCTGGCTCTTGTCGTGCCCGCCAACATGATGGGGACGACTCTCTTCCGCGAAGAGCTTTACGAAAGCGCCAATGCGAACGCCTATTGGTGGATAAAGGCGCCGATCGTATGGCTGCTGGTCATCCTGTTGACCCGAATACTCTTCGGATTCGCCAACAAGCGCGAATTCATGAAGCGGCGGATATTCGTGCTGGGATCCGGCACCCGCGCAGCAGCCATTCGGCAGATGGCTTTTCACGGCTCCAACGAATCCTTTATCGTCGCGGGAACCTTCGATCCCGGCATTTCATACGACGTTCGCGAAATGCGGGACTCCTATCAATCGGTCGCAGACGCTGCAGCCGGAGCGGCGGATTGGGCGGACGTCGTTCGCCGTGCCCAGGCATCCGAGATTGTGGTTGCGCTGGAGGATCGGCGCGGCCTGCCGGTCAGCCAATTGCTTAGATGCAAGATCGACGGCATCAACGTCATCGATTACCAAACCTTTTGCGAACGCGAGACCTGTCGCCTGGATCTCGACGAACTGCGCCCAAGCTGGCTGATTTTCGGCACTGGCTTTACACGCGGAATCGTGACTGACCTTCTCAAGCGGTTTTTCGATATTTTCGTATCATCGATTTTTCTGCTTGCGACGCTGCCGTTCACACTCATCGCCGCGCTGTCGATCAAATTCGAAAGTCCGGGGCCCATCCTTTATCGGCAGGAACGCGTAGGGCTGCACGGTGGATCATTCATGGTGCTTAAGCTTCGCAGCATGCGGCAGGACGCCGAAACCGGAGGGGCGCCGCAATGGGCGACGGTGGGCGATCCGCGCGTCACTAAGGTCGGTGCATTCATACGCAAAGCCCGCATCGACGAGCTTCCGCAGTTGATAAACGTGTTGCGCGGCGACATGAGCTTCGTCGGCCCCCGCCCCGAGCGCCCCTTCTTCGTCGACCAACTCAGCGAAGCAATCCCCTTTTATCGCGAGCGCCACTGCGTCAAACCGGGGATCACCGGATGGGCCCAGATCAACTATCCCTATGGCGCATCTCTGGAAGATAGCCGGCAAAAGCTTTCTTACGATTTGTACTACGTCAAAAACCACAGCCTGTTTCTCGATTTCATCATCATCTTGTCCACGGTCCGCGTGATCCTGATGCAGCAGGGCGCACGGTAGTCACAGACCGATGACTTACGCCCTCATATCGACAGCTCTGCACGCGCTGACATCGCTCGTCTTTCTGGCCTTGAGCGCATTCGTCGCCATCCGCGGGCGCGTGAGCAGAACCGGACGATTCTTAGCTGCCGCATCGCTTGCGACCGCCTTTTGGGCCGGCTCCGTCGCGATCGAGGGCGGGTTCGGGCGATTAAGCTCGATACTCGAAACTATCCGTATCGCGGCATGGGCTCTGTTCGTCGGGCATTTGCTGCGCGGTGTGATGAAGGACCGCCGCAATCTTCCGCGCTGGATTCTTGCCGGCCCGATCATCGCCCTAGTAGCGACCACGCTAGCGCTCGAGGTGCCGGAATTATTGCCTACGAGCCAGGACTGGCTCTTTCAAATCAGCTGGCTTACCCAAACCGACCGTGTGGTGAGGATATTATTGGCGGTCTCGGGCTTTTTGCTGCTGGAGAATCTGTATCGCAACGCCCTGCCCGAATCGCGCTGGCACATTAACCTTCTATCGATCGGCATCGGCTCTACATTCATTTACGACATTCTTCTGTATGCCGACGCCGCGATGTTCCATCGGGTATCGCCCCAACTTTTCATTGCGCGCGCGCCGATCGACATCCTCGCCGCGCCCTTGATTGCACTGGCAGTCGCGCGGAACCGGCGCTGGCTAGTCGATATTCGCATTTCCCGAAACGTCATCTTTCACAGCTCAACCCTTTTGATCAGCGGCATTTTCCTGTTGTCGATCGGGATTGCCGGCGAGGTGCTGCGCGATATCGGCGTGACTTGGGGACCGGTGCTGGAAATCACGCTGGTGTTCGGGTCCCTGGTGTTGGTGGCCGTCGTCTTTACCTCCGGTCGCGCCCGGTCGGAGCTGCGCTGGTTCCTCATCCAGAATTTCTTCCGCTCGCGTTATGACTATCGCAAGGTTTGGTTGAGCTTCATCGGAACCCTGTCGAATCCGTCCTTTTCGGGCGAACAATTACGCGTTCGCATCATTCGCGCGGTGGCCGACACGGTGGACAGTCCCGCGGGCAGTCTATGGCTGCGCGACAGCGACGATACCGCCTTTGCGCCGGTTGCAAGCTGGAACCTGCCGCGCGAGGGAACGCCGGTCGACCCGGAATTCGCCCGCGCGTTCCGCGAGGGGCAGTGGATCGTGGAGTTCGCCAAGCCGGGCGAAGCGATAATCCCCGACGTCCTGGCCCATATGCCGCGGGCCTGGCTCGCCGTTCCGCTCACGCATTTAGGCCGGCTGCTCGGTTTTATTCTCCTGACCGAGCCGCGCGCGGCCATTCATTTGAACTGGGAGAATTACGAGCTGCTGCGAATCGCAAGCCGTCAGGTGGCAAGCTATCTCGCCGAGGAACAGGCCGCCCGTGCGCTGGTAGAGGCTCGGCAGCTGCAGGCCTATAGCCAGCGATTCGCATTTGTCGTCCATGATATCAAGAACGTGGTCAGCCAGCTTTCCCTCGTTCTGTCGAACGGAGAGCGCCACGCCGACGACCCGGAGTTTCAGCGCGACGTGCTGGAAACAGTGCGCCACTCGGTCTTCAGCATGAACAAGATGCTTGCTCAGTTGCGCGCCAATCGTGAGGCCGAGGCCGCCGAATCGGTCGTACCTGCGGTGGTTGCTGAGGAACTATTGCAGGCCTGGCGGCCGAAGAAATTGGTCGACATTCATTTTCACACCGACGGTCAAACGGCGCGGGTACGCATCGGCCGCGATCAGCTCGACTCGGCGTTACGGCATCTGCTGGACAACGCCGTGGAGATTTCGACGCCCGGAGCCGAAATCTCCATCGAAGTGCGCCATGCCGCCGACAAGGTCGTTATCGACATATGCGACGCAGGTGAGGGGATGAGCGCCGATTTCATCGCCAATCAGCTTTTTCAGCCCTTCCGATCGACGAAGTCCGAGGGGTACGGCATCGGCGCCTACCAAACGCGCGAGCTCATCCGCGCCGCGCACGGGGACCTTTTGGCCTTGAGCGAACCCGGGCAGGGCACGATCATGCGAATCGTACTGCCTGTTGAGCGAGTGCAAGGGGCGATGCTTCCGTTGCATGGCGAGAAAATGCTAGGAATGACATCGTGAGCGAAGACAAGCCGAAACTATTGATTCTCGAAGACGATGAGGGCCTGCGCCGGCAATATCGCTGGGCCCTATCGGACTATAATCTGTTCCTGTGTGGAACCCGTGCCGAAGCATTGGATGTGGCCCGAATCGAACGCCCGCCGTTGGCGGTGGTCGATCTGGGCCTGCCCCCGGACCCGGATGGCGCAACCGAAGGTCTGGCAGCGCTGGAAGGCATTCTGGCGATGGCGCCGGAAACCAAAATTATCGTTGCCAGCGGAAATGAAAGCCGAGAACACGCCCTGAAGGCGGTGTCGCTGGGCGCCTACGATTTCTATCAAAAGCCGATTGAAATCGACGTGCTGCGGACAATTCTGGATCGGGCGTTGAAGCTCTATCGGCTGGAAGCGGAAAATCGCGAGCTGATCCAGCTCAGGATATCGAATTCCCCGATCGACGGCATCATCGGCGCCAGCCAGGAAATGATTCGGATGTGCAGGACGATCGAAAAGATCGCTCCTACGAACGTCGCCGTGCTGGTGCTTGGCGAAAGCGGTACCGGCAAGGAGCTTGTCGCCCAAGCCATCCACATGCTGTCCCCACGCCGCAACCGTCCGTTCGTCGCCATCAACTGCGGCGCCATCCCGGAAGCCTTGCTTGAGAGCGAGTTGTTCGGGCACGAAAAGGGGGCATTCACTGGGGCCATCAAGCAGACGATCGGCAAGATCGAGAGTGCACATACGGGAACGCTTTTCCTCGACGAAATCGGCGACCTGCCACAACCGCTGCAGGTCAAGCTGCTGCGGTTTCTGTCGACCAGACTGATCGAGCGGGTCGGCGGCCGGCAACAGATCCCCGTCGATGTCCGAATCATTTGCGCCACGAATCAGAATCTCGAAGAGCGTATGGCCGATGGCAGGTTCCGCGAGGATCTGTTTTATCGGCTGAACGAAGTCATAATTCGCATTCCGCCCCTGCGTGACCGCGAGGAAGATTCCATTCTTCTCGCCAGTTATTTCCTGAAGCGATTCAACACTCAGTTCGACAGGAAATTGCGCGGCTTCACAACCGAGGCAATTTCGGCGATCGCCGCCAATGGCTGGCGCGGCAACGTCCGCGAATTGGAGAATCGGATAAAGCGAGCGGTGATCATGGCAGATGGCACTCACATAACAGCCGCTGATCTGGAACTGGCGGCGGGCGAACAGGATTCGGATGATTTCGACCTGCGTGCCGCTCGCAGCCGTGCCGAACGTATGGTCATCCAGCGGGCATTAACGCACAGCAACGGAAATTTGAGCATTGCCGCCAAGCTGCTTGGCGTCAGCCGGCCTACGCTTTACAGCCTTATCGAAGGTCTGGGCATGGCGATCGCTCATCTGGGTGCGTCCGAATCGCCATCATAATTTGACAAAAATCCGCTATATATGCCGTTACAATAAAGGCCTCTGAGGGAGACTTCGATGACTCTGCGCCACCAATTGCGAAATAGACTTCTTGCCTCCGTGGCGATCCTTGCGGTGCCGCTGGCATTTGCAACTCCGCTCAATTGGTCACATCAGGCATCGGCAGCGACCGGCGATCCGGCGGCGGCGAAAAAATATGAATCCGAGGCCGACCAGCTTATCGCCAAAGACGACCTGAAGAGCGGTGAGATCGAGCTTAAGAACGCAGTCAAAGCCGATCCGGAAAACGGAGATTTGAGGCTTAAGCTTGCCGACCTCGAAATCCAGATGACCGACATCGACGGCGCACAGATCGAACTGAAATCTGCGCGCGACCACGGAGTCAGCGAAGCCAAGGTCATCCCGATGCTGGGCCGCACTTATCTTATTCAGGGCAAGTTCGACCAGGTACTGCAGGATTTTCCGGTTCGTGATGACAGTTCCGATGAGGTAAAAGTCGCAACGCTGGTCGTTCGCGCCGAAGCCCAGATCCAGCTCAAAAAGACCGAAGACGCCAGGTCATCCCTGATCGCTGCCGAACAGATCGACCCGAAAAGCACGTCGCCGAAGCTGGGCTTGGCGCGCATCGCATTCACGCAAAACCAATTCGACGAAGCGCTCGAGAAGGCCAATGAACTTCTCAAGATCAACCCGACTGCAGATACGCACCTGCTAAAGGGCGAAGTTCTGACCCGCAAGGGTGATCGCCCCGGCGCCGTCGCCGAATTTGACGAAGCGATCAAGCTCGAACCCAACAGTCTCGGCGGATATATCGAACGCGCGCAACTTCTGATCGCGCAAGGGGACGACGCGAAAGCCCAGGCCGACGTGAAAACGGCCCTCGGAATCGCTCCACGGTCGGTTCCCGCGCAATATCTCCAGGCGCTTCTGATGGCCCGCGGTAAGGACTATGTCGGCGCGGACACGGTGTTGACCAAATATGCCACAGCTTTCCCCAACTTCCCCCGCGGGTACTATCTGCAGGCGGTCGTCAAATCGTCCTTGAAGCAGTATGAGCAGGCCGAATCCGCGATCACCGCCTATCTGGGCGCGGTTCCCAGCGATTTGAGCGGCGAAAAAGTCCTCGCGGATATACAGCTCAAAAAGGGCAACGCAGCCGGCGCCGCCGACACGCTCGAGAAAGTCACAGCCGATGCGCCCGACGACGCGCAATCGCTGGCTATGCTCGGCCAAGCCTATATGCAGCTCAATAAATCCCAGCAAGCTGTCGATGCATTTGAGCGGGCGAGCAAGCTGGCGCCAGACAATGCCTCCGTTCTGCGCGGCCTGGCCCTCAACCATATTTCCGAAGGACAGAGCGCCCAGGGAACCTCGGAGCTCGAAAAGGCGCTGCAACTAGCCCCCGACGACGCACCGTCGGCACAGGCGCTAGTACTCGTCTACATTCGGCAGAAGGATTTCGACAAAGCCAAAAAGCTGGTCGATGACATGCGCAAGCGTCAGCCCGAAGATCCCGTAGCGGCCAATATGTCAGGAATGGTCGAGTTGGCTCAGCAGCACCTGCCCGAGGCGGAAAACGCCTATGCGGCAGTCGCCAAGCAATTCCCGGATTTCATCCCGACGAAGCTGCAACTGGCCTATATTTACGCGGCTGAAGGGCGGCCCGACCAAGCGCGCGACACATATCAAGCCGTTCTGGCGAAGGACCCGGGAAACCTGTCCGCTCTGCAAAATTTGAGCACATTGTTCAACGGCGAAAAGCAACTCGATCAGGTTGTGGATCTTTGGCAGAACGCCCACCGCGCACAGCCGGATAACATTCCGGTATCCATCGGTTTGGTCCAAGCCTATATCGGCAAGAAGGATTTCGATGCCGGAATGGCGCTTGTTCGCGACATGCAGGTGCGCCTTCCCAACGAGGCACGGCTATATGCGATGCGCGCCGAACTCGAACTTCAGAAGAACAGTCCCAAGGACGCAGTCGTCAGCCTGCAGCGCCTGACCGAACTTCAGCCCCAAGACCCGGCTGCACGCCGGGATTTGGCGATCGCCCAGGAAAAATCGGGCGATCTGGCGGGCGCGATCTCATCGATCGCCGAAGCACGCAAGATCGATCCGAACAATGTCGGTCTCGCCGCAGAGGAGGTCCGACTCCTGGGTCAACGCAATCCGGACGACGGCATAGCCGCAGCGCAGAGACTGGCCGCGGCGATGCCCGATCAGCCCTCGGCCCAGGCCCTGGAAGGCGACTATCTGATATCGATCAAGCGTCCTGCCGACTCGAAGGCGTCTTATCAGCGAGCGTTCGATGCCCACCCGTCGATCGTCCTTGCCGAGCGGCTTGCCGCATCCGACGTCCGCGACGGGAAAGCAGCCGATGGCGCCAAAGTGTTACATGATTGGGCAACCGCACATCCCGACGACATCCCGGCGAAGTTTGCAGTCGCAAATTTCGCGCTCGGCCAGAAGGATTGGGCTGGCGCTAAAGCCGGATACGAGGCTTTGCTGACGAGAGAACGCTCGAGCGATCCGCTGATCCTGAACAATCTCGCGGTGATATATCAACGGAACAGCGATTCCCGCGCCCTGGATTACGCGCAAAAGGCTCATGCAGCGGCGCCACAGAACCCGGCGATTGCCGACACGCTGGGCTGGATCATGGTCCAGAAGGGCGATTCGGCAAATGGCATGAAATTTCTGCAGCAAGCCGCCAACAGCGTCCCCGAAAGCCCAGATTTTCAATATCACTTGGCTTTCGCACTGGATGCCCTCGGCAAGAAGGCTGACGCCGCCACCGCGCTTAAGAAGGCGCTCGCGTCAGGCCGAGACTTCGATGGCAAGAAGGACGCCCAGTCTTTGCTCGACAAGCTGTCGAAGTCATAAATCGGTCAGCGACGCATGACGCCGACCAGTTCGACATGGGGTGACCAGGCGAACTGGTCGATCGGGATGGCTTGCTCCAAGCGATAGCCCCCTTCGACGAGGATCGCCGCATCGCGTGCGAAGCTGGTCGGGTTGCATGATACATAGACCACCGTCGCAACCCCTGAATCGGCCAATGTTCGCGCCTGGGCCTGCGCACCGGCGCGCGGCGGATCGATAATGACCCCGCTGAAGGCAGCCAACTCCGTAACCGTCAGCGGCTCGCGAAACAGGTCTCGCGTTTGTGCAACCAGCTGTCGCCCCCGGGCGACATTGCGAAGCGCAGAAACCGCTGTGGAATCGCTGTCGAATGCATAGACGGCATTCGTTCTGCTGGACGGTAGGGCGAAAGTTCCAAGACCGCAAAACAGATCTGCGACGGTGCCTTCAAGCCCGGAGATCGCATCGCGTATGATGCGGGCCAACCGAGCCTCACCTTCGCGGCTCGGCTGGAGAAATGCTCCGGGTGCGAAGGCGACCAAATCATCGCCGATGCGTATTTGAGGCGACCGGCGCGCCGCAACCGGCTCAGCCGGCGCGGTCGGGCTCGCGCGCCACGAGACTCTGGCAAGGTCGGCTGTCTCGGCAAAGTCGGCGAGCGCCTCGCGGTCGGCAAGACCGAGAGGGCGCTTGCGCACGACAACGAAGTCAACGCCGGTTTCGGTCGCGGTCAGTACAAAATCAGCAGTCTCATTCGCCAAGACAAGGATCCCCAGCCGGTCGCGCAAAGGCGCGATCAACCGGACGAGATCCTCAGTCAAAATGTGACATTCCTTAAGATCGACGAGGCGATGAGACGCTCGCTCGGCAAAGCCCAACAGAAGTCGCTTGCCGATACGCGCGACCGCCAATGTCGCGCGCCGGCGCGTACCCGGCGGAATCACGATCGTCGGGCTGACGACAACATCGCCGAGATTCGACCTGGCCAACGCGCCGACCACGCGGGACCTTTTCCAGTCCGCGATAAAATCCGATTGTAGATGCTGCAGCGCGCAGCCGCCGCACTTTCCGAAATGGGTGCAAGGCGGCTCGGCCCGTAGAGGACTCGACTGCAACAATTCGATCAAAGTGCCGGCATCTTTTCCGGCAAGCATGATGCGCGCTTCATCGCCGGGCGCCGTGAAAGGGACATGCACCCGGCCCGACGGGCCTTCTGCCACGCCGTCGCCCAGCCCACCCACGTGATCGATGGTGACAATAGTCTCGGTCATCGCTGGTGTGCGATCAGTCCAAGGCCAAGGTCAGCGATTTGAGGTAGGCGCTTTCAGGCAGCATCGGATGAACAGGATGATCGGGGCCCGCACCGGCCTGACGCAGAATGCGGCCGGCTCTACCGGCATCGTCCAGTCCTCGCGCGACGGCCTCGGCAAATTCTTCAACCCCGACATTGTGGCTGCATGACGCCGCAAACAGGATTCCGCCAGGCGTAAGCAATTCGGCAGCCTGCCGTACCATCTTGCGATATCCCTTTACCGCGACCGGAATGTCCTTGCGCGATTTGGCGAAGGCCGGCGGGTCTACGACAACCACGTCGTACCGCTCTCCTGCAGCGGCCATCGCGTCGAGCGCCTCGAAGACTTCCTGTTGATGCGTCGTGCAACGGCCGGAAACGTCGTTCAGCGTCGCCGAACGGCCAGCGGCTTCGAGTGCTGTGGCCGATCTGTCGAGAAGGGTAACGGAGGCAGCGCCGGCGATCGCCGCAGTGATGCCGAATCCGCCGCCGTAACAATAGGCATCCAGTATTTTTGCACCCGCGGCAAAACGGGCGACGAAGGCCCTGCTGTCTCGCTGATCGTAGAACCAACCGGTCTTTTGCCCCTCCAGCGGATCGATCAGGAATCGCGCGCCGTTCTCGACCAATTCGACAGGACCGCAGAGTTCCCCATAGGCAAGGTGCGTCTCCTGCGACAACCCTTCCTGTAAACGGGCGGGACTGTCGTTTTTCAATACGATCGCCTTGGGATTCAGCGTGGAGATCAAGGCGGCGATCAGATCCTGGGTCGCGCAATCGGGACCGGCGGCGTTTAACTGAACCACCAGCACGTCGCCCATCCGGTCGACGATAATTGCCGGCAGGCCGTCCGCTTCGGCGTGGATCAAGCGATAATAAGGCTGATCGAAAAGTCGTTCGCGCAGCGCCAGCGCCGCCTGCAGCCGACCCGCAAAAAAGCTCTGGTCTATTACGGCATCGGCATTTTTTGTGAGCAGCCTTGCGGCTATCAGCGTGTGCGGATTGAAAAAGGCGGCGCCCAGCCGTTCCCCGCCGGCCGTCGTCAATGTGACGGTCGTTCCGGGCGGAATGGCCTTAGCCTCCGCATCCATCATGATTTCGTTGGAATAGACCCAGGGATGACCGTGCCGCAGCCTGGAATCGTGCCTAGGCTGCAGCCGGACGGTCGGACGCTTTTTCATGGATACAATGCAGTTCGGGTCGATGCTCGATCGGCCGGCGTTATCTCGGCGCCAGCACCATCGTCATCTGACGGCCCTCAAGTTGCGGCGTCTGTTCGACTTTCGCAAGCGGGTCGAGTTGATCCTTGACGCGCATCAGGACATTCATTCCCAAATCCTGGTGCATCATCTCGCGGCCCCTGAAGCGCATGGTGACTTTCACCTTATCGCCTTCATCCAGGAAGCCGGTTGCGGCCCGCATCTTCACGTCATAGTCGTGATCATCGATATTGGGTCGCAGCTTGATCTCCTTGACCTCGATGATCTTCTGCTTTTTGCGAGCCTCGTTTTTCTTTTTCTGCTGCTCATATTTGAACTTGCCGAAATCGAGCAGCTTGCAAACCGGTGGATCGGCGTTCGGCGAAATCTCGACAAGGTCGAATCCCGACTCTTCGGCCGCGGCCAACGCTTCGCGCGTTGTCACGACGCCAATCATTTCACCATCCACCCCGACCAATCGTACCGTCGGTACATTGATCTCGAAATTCACGCGCGGGCCGTCACGAGACGGTGCGTCATTAAACCTAGCTATGGAGTTTCCCCTCTACAAATTTCATCAATCACCCAAATCTACACGATCCAATGGCGATGCCATAGTAACATCGAGATGGCGAACCGCATTGTCGAGGGGGAGGAACTCCTGTTTTTCTGCACCTAGTGTCCTCAATGCAACAGTTCGCTCGGCCGCTTCACGCTTTCCGACCACTGCAATGACCGGCACCTTGGCCAGGCTGTGCTCCCGAATCTTGTAATTTATCTTCTCGTTGCGCAGGTCCGTCTGCACGCGAAGCCCCGCGCCAGCCAGCCTTTCCGCCACTTCATGGGCATAATGGTCAGCATCCTGAGTGATGGTCGCGACCACGACCTGAACCGGCGCCAGCCAGCCCGGCAGACGTCCGGCATAGTTTTCGACGAGAATGCCGATAAATCGTTCCATCGAACCAAAGATTGCCCGATGCAGCATGACCGGCCGGTGGCGCGCACCGTCCTCGCCGACATATTCGGCATTCAACCGTTCCGGCATGTTCGGGTCGAGCTGAAGTGTGCCGCACTGCCAACTGCGGCCGATCGCGTCGGTCAGGTGAAATTCGAGCTTGGGACCATAGAAGGCGCCTTCACCAGGCAGCTCTTCGACTTGCAGTCCCGCACTTTTCGCGGCGACACTCAGATCATGCTCCGCTCGATCCCAAGATTCTTCCGAGCCGATACGCTGATCGGGTCTCAGAGCCAGCTTTACCTTCACTTCAGTAAACCCGAGGTCGTCATAGACCTGCTTGAGCAAATTGCAGAAACGCGCAGTCTCGGAGACCACCTGGTCCTGGGTACAGAAAATATGCGCATCGTCTTGCGTGAACTGCCGCACGCGCATGATTCCGTGCAACGCCCCCGAGGGTTCGTTGCGATGGCATGACCCGAATTCTGCCATGCGCAAAGGCAGGTCGCGATAGCTTTTGAGCCCCTGGCGATAAATCTGCACATGGGCCGGGCAATTCATCGGCTTTATGCCGTATTGGCGCACTTCCTCATGTTCATGGCCGTGTCCGACCTCGACCTTGAACATGTTATGGCCATAGGTACCCCAATGGCCCGAGGCCTCGAACAGAGTCTTTTCGAAAAGCTGCGGGGTCTTGACCTCGACATAGCCGCCAGCCTCGAGCCGACGGCGCAGATAATTTTCAAGCGTCCGGTAAAGCGTCCAGCCTTTCGGATGCCAGAAGACGCTGCCGGCTGCCTCCTCCTGCAGATGGTATAGGTCCATCTCGCGGCCGAGGCGGCGATGATCGCGCTTTTCCGCCTCTTCGATCATATGGAGATAGGCGTCCAGTTCCTTCTGGTCGCGCCAAGCGGTGCCATAGATGCGCTGAAGCATCGGGTTGCGCGAATCGCCGCGCCAATAGGCGCCCGCCAGCTTGGTCAGCTTGAACGCATGGCCTAACCGGCCGGTCGAAGCCATATGCGGCCCGCGGCATAGGTCCAGCCAGTCGCCCTGGCGATAGACGGTGGTCGGTTCATTGGCCGGAAAGCCTTCGATCAGCTCCGCCTTGAACACTTCGCCTTTGGATTTGAAATAATCGATTGCCGCGTCGCGGTCCCAGACCTCGCGCACGATCGCATCGTTGCGATCGACAACGCGGTGCATCTCCGCCTCGATCTTGACGAGATCCTCCAAAGTGAAGGGTTGGTCGCGCGCGAAATCATAATAAAACCCGTCGTCAATATTCGGGCCGATCGTCACCTGAGTGCCGGGATAGAGCTTCTGCACGGCCTCGGCCAGCACATGGGCAGCGTCGTGGCGGATCAGCTCAAGCGCGTCGGGCGAAGCCCGCGTAACGATCGCCACGCCGGCGTCGTGCTCGATCGGCAGGTCGATATCCTGAACATGCCCATCCACCTTGGCGGCGAGCGCGTTCTTTGCCAATCCCGGACCGATAGCGGCCGCGATCTCGCCGCCCGTGACGCCACGCGCAAAGCTGCGGATGCTGCCGTCGGGCAGCTTGATGTCGATATTGTGAACGGAACTATCCATGATGGAGCGGAGAGTTAGGCGGGCAGCGATGATTGGTCAAGGCGGGCGGGAGTCGAACATGCCACCCAAACACAATCGGCAATTACGGTTATGATTAATAGGACCTTCGCAGAGCGCGAAATATCTCATCCGGCGTTTTGTCCAGATCATCGATTTTGCAGGTCACTTGCTTGGAGTACCGCACGACCGGAGCCCAAGAATGACGAGCCACAGTCGCGCACCGGTCCCGAGCGCCCGGCCGATTCGCAGGGCCGTTTCCGGCGTGATGGGCCGGCGTACTTCGACGATTTCCTGAATACATTGCGGCATCACGCGCAGCTTCAATGCAAACGCTGTCGCGCTTAGGCCCCTCGTCTCCAGTTCCTCCTTGAGGATTAGACCGGGATGGATCGTGTGTAATGTCATGGTGTCCATGCGTGACTCGTAATGGCAACCGGAAGCGCCATTATCAGAGCTTGAACGACAATGGTTTACTGCCCCCTGATAACCGTGTCTCCACAAAGAGCCAACAATGACCGAAAGCAAACACATCGTCTGTCCCCACTGCAGCGCGATAAATCGTATACCGGGCGACCGGTCCGCCGCGACGGCGCAATGTGGCACCTGCAAGGCCAAGCTATTCGGGGACGAACCGATCGGGGTAAACACCGCCACGTTCGATCGCCACACAGCCAAAAACGACATACCGGTTCTAGTCGATGTCTGGGCGCCCTGGTGCGGGCCGTGCCGCAGCATGGCTCCGCAATTCGCCCGCGCCGCCCAGCAGCTTGAGCCGGACTTTAGACTGCTGAAGGTGAATGCGGACGAGCAGCCGGAAATATCGGCGCGCTATAACATCAGAAGCATTCCGACGATGCTGCTGTTCAAGAACGGCAGGCTCGCCGCCCAGACAGCCGGCGCGATGGATGCCGAACGCATCGCCACCTGGGCGAGGACGAATCTCTGACGCTGAAGATCAGCCTGCCGGCAGATCGACCGTATCGGTCTTGGACCATTTCAGGTTCAGCTTGCGGTGGCTGAAATACCAGCGGCCGCCGACCTTGCGGAACTGATTGTCGTAGACGATCGACATTATGTAATCCGAGGCCTTTCCGTCCGACGCCTTGGTCAGATGATGGGCGGTGCAATAGGTCTCTCCGCGCGCGGTGTCTCCATCGACCCAAGCCAGATCGTTCTGCACGATATGCTTGGTCAGGAGATACATTGACTTCAGAGCGGTCGGGACGACCGCGACGATCTGATCGCGCCCCGTCATCGTGTGCCCGGGAGAGACGATCTCGCCATCCTCGGTAAAGATCGCCGCGAATTCTGCCGCATCGTGAGTGTCGCAGGCACGCGCATAGCGCAGCGCCAATTCGCGCAGTTCCCGTTTGTCGTCTTCGACCGTCGATGATGCAGCCATGGTGTCCCCCCGATATCAATGAATGCTCGACTGTAAAGCCGGTCTGTACAGAGTTAGTTGTTTACCGGCGCGCGGTCGTGGCGTCGAGCAGGCTTTAGCACCGCGGAAGAGCCCGTTCGCCAAAATCAGGAAACAAATCTCCACCGTCGGCGTTGGTTAGACGGAAGGTCCGCCGAAACGGCTCGGACCAGCTTGGAGAGTAGCGATGGATAAGGATCGGATTAAGGGCTCTGCAAATCAGGCCAAGGGCGCGATTAAGCAGGCGGTGGGTGCCGTAACCGGCGACGCCAAGCTGAAAGCCGAAGGCAACGCTCAGAAGACTGCCGGCAAGATTCAAAACGCCGTGGGCGGAATAAAAGACGCGGCGCGCGGCAAATAGCCGAAACTATGACCTCACCCCCGTGTCCGGTCACGGACCGGGGGTGAATCTTACAGGTAAATTCCGGAACCGCTCGACATCGTTGCCACCTACAGCCCTGTCACGTAACTTGGATTCCATCGACGTGGTCACGGGGGATGGGGTCCATGGAGTCAGCGCTGATCGGCGATATCGGAGCGACTAACGCGCGTTTTGCCGTACTCCAGGATGGGGTGCCATCCTCTATTCGCGTGCTGCCTGTCGCCTCCTATGCCTCGCTGCACGATGCGATCGAGGCCTATTTCGAAGGGTTGGAAAAGGCAGGACCGAAACGGCCACGCGTGGGGGCGTTGGCCGTCGCGGGGCCAGTGACCGGCGATTTTCTGTCTTTCACCAATCATCCCTGGTCATTCTCGATCTCAGGGCTCGCCAAAGAGCTAGGCTTCACCCATCTCGACGTCATAAACGACTTCGTCGCCGTAGCGCTGGCGGTGCCGCGCATTAAAAAGCGCCGGCAGGTCGGCGCGGGCGAGCCGGTTGCAGGGGCCCCGGTCGGAATCATCGGGCCCGGCAGCGGGCTCGGCGTTTCGATTGTCGTCCCGGTCGATGAAGGCGAGTTCGTGCGGTGGGTGCCGTTATCCGGCGAAGGGGGACACGTCACCCTGTCGCCCATTACAGATCGTGAAATCGCGCTCGTCGCCTGGCTGCATCGCACCGGCCGTGCACATGTCTCGGCCGAAATGTTTATCTGCGGCAAGGGCCTGACGACGCTCTATGCCGGTCTGTCTGCGCTGGATGGCGTCGCCCCCGCCACGCTTCAGCCCGCAGATGTTTCCAATCGCGCTATTTCCGGCCAGGACCCGATCGCGGTGGAGGCAGTCGATATTTTTTGCGCCCTATTGGGCACGGTCGCCGGCAATCTGGCGCTGACGGCCGGAGCGCGCGGCGGTGTTTATATTGCAGGCGGCATCGTACCCAAGATGGGAGAGTTTTTCGACAAATCGCAATTTAGGCCGCGCTTTGTCGCCAAGGGCCGTATGCGTAGCTTTCTTGAGCCGATCCCGACCTATGTCGTGACGGAGGAATTTCCGGCGTTCCTCGGCCTGGCCGAACTTGTCGAGAGCAATGCAAGGCGGCGTTAAGCCGTATTTGCAAGCGCCCTCTATGCCGGTAAGGTCTCGCGCATGCCGGACCTGAAATATCCTCGATTTTTCTGCCTCTTGGTCGCATTTTTGACGCTGAGCGGCGTTGCCCGCGCGGCCGACCCTGAGGGAGAATCCAAGCGGATCGCCAAGCAGGAGGTGGTCACCCATAAATATATGGTCGTGGCCGCGAACCCGCTGGCGAGCAAGGCCGGCGCCGATATGCTTGCGCTGGGCGGCAGCGCCGCGGATGCAGCTATTGCGGCGCAATTGGTGTTGACGTTGGTCGAACCCCAATCGTCCGGCCTTGGCGGCGGGGGCTTTCTGACTTTCTACGATCACGCGACAGACAAGCTGGTGGTTTATGACGGGCGTGAAACCGCGCCGGCATTGGACGGTCCCGGCCTGTTCCTTGGTCCGGATGGACAGCCGATGAGCTTTATGGACGCCGGCATCGGCGGCCGTCCGGTCGGTGTGCCGGGTATCGTCCGGCTGCTGGAGGCCGTGCACAAGGACTATGGCAAGTTGCCCTGGGCCAAATTATTCGAGCCGGCCATCAAGCTGGCCGAAGACGGGTTCGCCGTGACCCCCCGATTGAACTGGTGGCTGTCCAGCGCAAAAGATTATCTGATCGATTCGCCGGACCTCAAGAACCACTACTACAAACCCGACGGATCGCCGCTCGCTGTTGGCGACATCTATAAGGCCCCAGAGCTGGCCAAGACTTTGCACGCGATCGCCGAGCGGGGGTCGGCTGCATTTTATACCGGTCCGCTGGCGGACGAGATTATCAAAACGGTAAATCAGGGCGTGGGCTCAGCGGGTCATCCCAACCCCGGCGCCATGACGCTGGACGACCTTAAGAATTATCAGGTGATCAAGCGCGAGGCCGTCTGCGGAAATTATCGTCGCTATGAGATTTGCGGCGCAGGTCCGCCCAGTGCCGGGGCGATCGGTGTCATCGAATTGTTGGGCATGCTTCAGCGTTTCGATCCGGTGCAGCTGACACCGCAGGTGGCGCGAACATACCATTTGTTCGCGGAGGCATCGCGCCGCACTTTCGCCGATCGCGACGCCTATATCGGCGACCCGGCGATGGTCGATGTTCCGGTTAAAGGATTGATCGACCCATCCTATCTGCTGGTCAGATCGGGATCGATCGATCGCACTCAGGCGACGCCCAATGTCGCACCAGGCGATCCGCCGGGCAAACATGCAGACGCCGGCGCAGACGGATCACGCGAGAATGCCGGAACGTCACATATGTCGATCGTGGACGAGACAGGGAACGGCGTTTCCTTCACGACAACCGTCAACGGCCCTTTTGGGTCTCACCTGATGGCGGGCGGATTCATCCTAAATAACCAGCTTCTCGATTTCTCGTTTCGGCCTGAAATAAACGGCAAGAAGACTGCAAATCGCGTTGAAGGCGGCAAGCGGCCGCGGTCATCGATGGCGCCGCTGATCGTATTCGAGGGCCACCGGCATCTGCGGCTGCTGATCGGTTCCCCGGGGGGATCGAAGATTATCGATTATGTGGCGCTGGCGATGATTGCGCACCTGGACTGGGGGCTCGGGATACAGCAGGCGGTCG
Source organism: Rhodospirillales bacterium (assembly GCA_003165335.1). Taxonomy (GTDB): domain Bacteria; phylum Pseudomonadota; class Alphaproteobacteria; order BOG-932; family Roseiterribacteraceae; genus BOG-932. The sequence continues at coordinate 45,334 of PLTD01000249.1, forward strand.
ATCACGGAAATGTCGTCAATACGGGCACTCGTACAGAGTTGGAGCAAGATACGCCCGTTGCCGATTTTTCCGATGCTCTGACCGGGATGGGCCATCAGATTGAGGTGATGAGCGAAACAAGCGGCCTGCACGCCATCGCGGTGATGAAGGATGGCCTCCATGGCGGCGCCGATGGCCGCCGTGAGGGCATAGCAATCGGGGAATAGAGGGCGATTTACATTCGTTCGCTCGCCAAGCCCGCCGTAGTTTGCAACGTCCTGCTCAAGTATCGGCGCATCGTAGAAGCGACAAATCAAAATGCAGGCGCCAATCAGCGCCATCAGAAACCTGGTACCCGGTGCTTCTGAACCGCCAGAAGTAACGAGAAGGCGGGAAGATGCAGAATGCAAATAGCGTAGGATGCCTCTCCAGCGACGCCGCAAAGACGCTCCACCATTCCTGTGCATTCGATTGCCGAAGCCGTGAACACTATGGCCGGGATTAGAAGCAGGGCGCAGCCAAGCTGATAAAGAATCTTGTATGGTCCTGGGTCGAAGTCCAATAGCGCCGCCAATCCCATTGCGAGGATCAAAACCCAGATGTTGGACAGTCGGCGGCCATGGGTGAGGTCAAGCCGCTGCAGCAGAACCCCGGCGAAAAACGAAAATGCGACCCGAAACGGCCCGAGTGCGAAATTGCTCAAGAAGGCTGCGGCAGCGATCGAACCATGCAGCAATCCCACAGTCAGCAATGCCAGCGCCGCGGTGAAAACGGCAATCGCAAGGCCGAGCTTTGATGCCAACGGCCGGTAGAAGACAACCAGCGCTGCATTCACTACCAGCTCAAAAAATAGCGACCATGCCGGAAGATTGATCGGCGAGATGGGGTCCTGAGTTCGATGGTCGATGGGCTGGGCAGCATCACCAACGAGAAGCCGATATCCTGAAATAGCGCATCTGTCGGAACCGGCGTGAAGAACAATGCCTGGAAAACCAGGCGGACTGAACCGATAACGACACCCAACAGGAACAGCGGATACAGCCTGATCTGTATAAACCGCGCCAAAGTCATCCCCTGGGAAAGCCTTCGGTCATAGGCGCCGGCGATCACGAAGCCGCTCAAGACGAAAAACAGATCGACGGCCAGCCCGCCGCTGAACGGGTTGGGCGGACCGGCGAGGCCATCGCTGATATGGACGCAAACCACTGCGAGGGCGGCCACGCCTCGAAGGGCATCCATTCCTTAATGGTGCGGCGATGCGCCCAAAGATCTCACGTGCGCGCCTTTCGAGCCGGGCCGCGCAAAATTCCAGAGTTTGTCATTTTAATACGTACTGGCCGATATCACTCTCTTAAAGCTACCGTCCAAAGGATAGATCGAAAGGTCCGCCCTTTTCGATCGCGCGCTTATAGGCGGGACGGTCTTCAAGGCGGCCGACATAGGCCAGGAGGTCCGGCCGGTCCCCGAGAAAGCCCAAGCCCCGCGCGGTCTGCAGAATGAAAGTGATCTGCAGATCGGCGGCGGTAAAGCGATTATCAACCAGGTAATCGCGGTCTTTCAAAAGCCCCGACACATAATCGAGCTGAAGTGCGATCTGGGACTGGGCATAGCCCTGGAAGGCCTCGCTCTGCACCCCGAAGGCGCCGATGAAAAGCGGGAACACGACCGGCATGCTGAACGACCCTTCCGGGTAATGCATCATTTCCAGATAGTGACCATAGTGCGCTGAGGATCTGTCGGGCGCCAGCGTGCCCGAGCCGTAACGATCGACCAAATATTCCACTATGGCGCCAGATTCGGCCATCACAACGCCGTCGATCACCACCGCCGGCGCTTTGCCCAGCGGATGCACCTGTTTCATCTCGGGCGGGGCGAAGCCGGGATTGCGCTTGTAGAACATGATTTCATACTCAAGCCCCAACTCCTCCAGCACCCACAGCACGCGCTGTGACTTCGAATTATTAAGGTGATGAACGACGATATTCGGCATGCGCCTTCCCCATGTGATGCGTGTTCGGCCTTTAACGGCGGACTGTGCTACAAGCCCCGCTTTTTAGCGAGCCATCAGTTTTCATGCGCGTCGATCTGTTCGATTTCGAGTTGCCGCCAGCGCGGATCGCTCAACGTCCGGCCCAGCCGCGTGACTCCGCACGGCTGTTGCATGTGAACGATGATGCCTTGTCCGACCATATCGTACACGACCTGCCCAAGCTGCTGCAGCGCGGAGACATTCTGGTTTTCAACGACACACGCGTAATACCGGCTAGACTGGACGGGCATCGCGGCGCTGCGCGGGTGTCGGTCACTCTGCATCAAGCGATGGGTTTGGATCTGTGGCGGGTTTTCGCCAAGCCGGCGAAGAGGTTGCGGCCCGGGGATAGAGTCGATTTTGCCGCAGGATTCTCTGCCGAAGTCATCGAACGCGGCCCCACCGGAGATGTCGTGCTACGCTTCGATCGCGGCGGTGCGGCGCTGATGGATGCGTTGCACGCCAACGGGGCTATACCGCTGCCGCCCTATATTCGCGGCGGTGTCGCCGACGCCCGCGACGCAGACGACTATCAGACCCTGTTCGCGCGACAGGAGGGGGCGGTCGCCGCACCGACGGCCGCCCTGCATTTCACCCCCGCGCTTATGGAATCGCTTTCAGCCGCAGGCATTCAAACCGCTATGCTGACCCTCCATGTCGGGGCGGGAACCTTTCTGCCGGTGAAGGCGCAAGACACTGACGACCACGCGATGCATTCGGAAATCGGCGTGCTGTCGCCCGAAACCGCCGACGCGATTAATGCGGCACGAAAATCGGGCGGACGGATCGTGGCGGTCGGCACAACCAGCCTGCGCCTACTGGAAAGCGCGACAAGCGATGACGGCATCGTCAAACCCTTCGCCGACGCGACCGCGATCTTTATTACGCCCGGATATCGATTCAAGGCAGCGGATCTGCTGCTGACCAATTTCCATCTGCCGCGTTCGACCTTGTTCATGCTCGTCGCCGCTTTTGCGGGGCTGGCGCGGATGAAGTCTGCCTACGAACATGCGATTGGTTCGGGCTATCGATTCTATTCCTATGGCGATTGCTGCCTTTTGGAGCCTAGCTGTGACTGAATTCGGATTTACATTGATCGCACAGGATGGCGCGGCTCGGCGCGGCAGGGTGACGACTGCGCATGGGACGGTCGAGACGCCCGCCTTCATGCCCGTCGGTACGGCAGGAACCGTGAAGGGCATGCTGCCGGCCGCTGTCGCCCAGACCGGGGCCGAAATCCTTTTAGGCAACACCTATCACCTGATGCTGCGGCCGGGCGCGGAGCGGGTCGAGCGGCTGGGCGGCTTGCATAAGATGATGGCTTGGGACCGGCCAATTCTAACCGATTCCGGCGGCTTCCAGGTCATGTCGCTGACGGGTCTGAGAAAGCTGACCGACGAGGGCGTCATCTTTCGATCCCACATCGACGGGTCGGAACATCGGCTGACACCGGAGCGGTCGATCGACATCCAGCGAATGCTGGATTCCGACATAACGATGGCCTTGGACGAATGCACGCCGCACCCGTCAAGCTTTGAACAGACCGAAAAGTCGCTGGCCTTGTCGATGCGCTGGGCAGCACGATCCCGAAACGCGTTCGTGCGGCGCCCCGGCTATGGGCTGTTCGGCATCGTGCAGGGGGGCATCTATCTGGATCTGCGCAGCCGGTCTGTCGCCGACCTTACCGAAATCGGATTCGATGGGTATGCGGTGGGGGGGCTGGCGGTGGGTGAGGGCCAAGAGACGATGTTCACCGTACTGGACCACATAGTGCCGGAATTGCCGGCGGACCGCCCGCATTACCTGATGGGCGTGGGGACGCCCGCGGACCTGGTCGGCGCCGTGGCGCGTGGGATCGACATGTGCGATTGCGTGATGCCGACCCGATCGGGCCGCACCGGCCAGGCCTTTACCGCGCGCGGCAAGGTCAATCTGCGCAACGCCCGGCATCAGGACGACCCGCGTCCGCTGGAAGAAGGCTGCCGCTGCCCGGCTTGCACCCAATTCAGCCGCGCCTATCTGCATCACCTGCAGCGCTCTGAGGAGATGTTGGGTCCGATACTGCTCACCTGGCACAATCTGATCTATTATCAGGACTTGATGGCCGGGATGCGCAGGGCAATCGAAACTGGCCAATTCGCGGATTTTACCGCAGCCTTTCATGAGACGCAGAACAAGGGCGATATTTCGCCGCTTTAGGAACCGACGATGGCAGAAACGATCTACAGCGGCCTGACCCAGCTTGGCGCAGCGACTTCCATTCCTGCTTCGCCCGATGACGCAGTCATCGAGAAGGTACCGAACCCCGAGCCCAATACACGCTATCTGGTGCGATTTGCCGCGCCCGAATTCACGACTTTATGCCCGCTGACCGGGCAGCCCGATTTCGCCCATCTGGTAATCGACTATGTACCCGGCGAGTTCCTGGTCGAGAGCAAATCGCTGAAACTCTATCTGGCTTCATTCCGCAATCACGGCGCCTTTCACGAGGCCTGCACGATTGCCATCGCGCGCCGGCTTGTCGCGGAAATCTCGCCGGAATGGCTGAGGATCGGCGGTTATTGGTATCCGCGCGGAGGCATCCCGATCGACGTGTTTTACCAAACCGGCCCTGCGCCCGAGGGGCTTTGGCTGCCCGACCAGGGGGTCGCGTCCTATCGTGGGCGGGGTTGAACTCAAAACAGCGCTGATCGCGAAGGCTCGCGCCCTCGGTTTCGATGCCGTCAAGGTCACCCGGGCCGAGTTGCACGACGAAATCGGGACGGGCCTGGACGGCTATCTGGCCGACGGCAACCACGGCGGTATGGATTGGCTGTCGCGCGAGCCTGAGCGCCGACGTCAGCCGCGCGGACTGTGGCCCGAGGCGCGGTCCGTCATCGTGCTGGGTATCAATTACGGACCTGAGGGCGACCCGATGGCCGGATTGGCGCACAAGGACCGCGGCGTCGTCGCGGCCTATGCGCTGGGCAAGGACTATCACGACGTCGTCAAGAAACGCATGAAGGAACTCGGGCGCTGGCTGGGTCAGGCGAGTGCCCTGCCGCTCAAGGTTTTCGTCGATACCGCGCCGGTGATGGAAAAGCCGCTGGCCCAGGCCGCGGGGCTCGGCTGGCAGGGCAAGCACACGAACCTGGTGTCGCGCGAGTTCGGTTCCTGGCTGTTCCTGGGTGAGATATTCACCGCGGCCGAACTGCCTCCTGACGAGCCAGAAATCGATCATTGCGGGTCATGCAGCGCCTGCCAGGATGTCTGCCCGACGTCGGCGTTTCCGGCGCCCTACCGGCTGGATGCAAGGCGCTGCATCTCATACCTGACGATCGAACATAAGGGGCCGATTCCCGTCGAGTTCCGTGCGCCGATGGGCAACCGAATCTATGGCTGCGACGACTGCCTGGCGGTGTGCCCCTGGAACAAGTTCGCAAGCCGAACAAGCGAGATAGCGTTCCATCCGCGTGACGAGCTTACGGCACCCCGGTTAGCTGATCTCGCGTCGCTAGACGATGCTGCGTTCCGCGCCCTGTTCTCAGGCTCGCCGATCAAACGTATCGGGCGGGACCGGTTTGTACGCAATGTCCTGATCGCCATGGGCAACAGCATGGACCGTTCATTGGCATCGGTGGCGGAGGTGTTGCTCGCCGATGCGTCGCCTTTGGTGCGCGGGATGGCCGTATGGGCCTTATCGATCCTCAACCCCGGCCTGTTAAGCGGCAAACGAACGACCGAAACCGACAGCGATGTGCTGGCGGAATGGGCGCTTGCGGCGCGCGCGGTTGACGATCGGGCAGCCGGATAGGCACATAGTTCGATCATGGCATATTCGGTTAAAGAGCTGTTCAAGACTTTGCAGGGCGAAGGCGCGCAGGCCGGTCGCGCGGCGGTGTTTTGCCGTTTCGCGGGCTGCAACCTGTGGTCGGGGCGCGAGGAAGATCGCGCCGAGGCGGTCTGCAAGTTCTGTGACACCGAGTTCGTCGGCATCGACGGCCAGGGCGGAGGCAAATTCGCCGCCGCAGCCGATTTAGCCGAGGCGATCGCCCGAACATGGGTCGGACCGACACGGCGTCGCTATGTCGTATTTACCGGAGGCGAACCTCTGCTGCAGCTAGATGAGGCGTTGGTTGCGGCCGTTCACGCCGAAGGGTTCGAGATCGCTGTCGAAACAAACGGCACGCTGGAGCCTCCACCGGGGATCGACTGGGTCTGCGTCAGCCCGAAAGCGGATGCTCCTTTCACGTTAAAGGCGGGGAACGAGCTTAAACTTGTATTTCCTCAGGACGGAATCGATCCGGCGGCCCTGGAGACATTGCCTTTCGATCATTTTTGGGTTCAACCGATGGACGGTCCGGCCCGCGCCGCCAATACCGAGGCCGCCGTGGCGTTTTGCCTAGCGAACCCAATATGGCGGCTCAGCCTGCAGACCCATAAGATTATCGGAATACCGTGATGTTCGAGTTGAGTAAGCAATTTCGCTTTGAAGCGGCACATACGTTGGAGCGTGTCATCGGCACCGACGGCAGCAGGCGCGTGCACGGCCATTCCTATCGCGCGGAAGTGGGTGTCAAAGGCGTGCCGGATGCGAAGACCGGCATGATCGTCGATCTCGGCCTGTTCGATCTGTCGCTGCAAACCGTGCGCGATGGGTTGGACCATCACTTTCTCGACGACATAGCGGGACTTGGCCCTGCCACTCTCGAGAATCTGGCGGTTTGGATATGGAAGGCTCTGGTCGCAAACGGCGTGACCCCTTCTCGCGTTCTAGTGGCACGCGACGCCAGCGGTGACGCCTGCCTCTATACCGGTCCGGAATAGACGATGACGAACGGCGCCTTGGTTCTTTTTTCCGGGGGACAGGATTCGACCACCTGCCTTGCCTGGGCTCTCGACCGTTTCGAACGGGTCGAAACCGTCGGATTCGATTATGGGCAGCGGCATCGGGTAGAGCTCGATTGCCGGAAAACGATTGCCGCCAGCCTGCGCGAGTCTTATCCCAATTGGGCGGCGCGGCTCGGTGACGATCATACGATTGAACTCGCCGCGCTCGGCCGAATATCGGAATCGGCGCTAACGCGCGACAGTGCGATCGTGATGCAGGAGAACGGTCTACCCTCAACTTTCGTGCCCGGCCGCAACATCATGTTCCTGACGATGGCAGCGGCGCTCGCCTACCGGCGGGGACTGACCCATATCGTGGGTGGCATGTGCGAAACGGATTACTCGGGCTATCCCGATTGCCGCAACGAGACCATGCGCGCCTTGGAGGTGGCCTTAAATCTGGGGATGGAGAGCAAATTCATCCTAGAAACGCCTTTGATGTGGATCGACAAGGCGGCCACCTGGCAACTGGCCGAAAAGCTGGGCGGCGAACCGCTGGTGTCGATCATCCGCGATCAGACTCACACATGCTATCTCGGCGACCGCGGACAGCTTCACGACTGGGGCTATGGCTGCGGCACATGTCCGGCCTGTGAATTGCGGTCAAAGGGCTATGCGCTTTATCGTCGGGACCATGACTGAGAACGACAGGGAAGGAACCGCGCATCCCTGGCGGGTTCTCGCGAGCAAGATCACATTCGAGGACCGTTGGCTGAAAGTTCGCACGGACCATTGCGTCATGGCGAGCGGGGTCGAGGTCACGCCCTACCATGTCATCGAATCTCCCGACTGGGCGTCAGTCGTTGCACTCACTCGTGATCTGCGACTGGTCATGGTCCGGGAATATCGCCATGCGCGCGGAAAAATCATCGACGGCATTCCCGGCGGCGTGATCGACCACGCCGATTCGGGTGTTCCGACCGGAATTGCGGAAGCCGGCGCAAGGCGAGAGTTGCTCGAGGAAACCGGCTATGGGGGCGGGCGCTTTATCCCGATACTGACCACATATCCCGACCCGGGGAATCAAACAAACGCCGCCACGGCGTTCTTGGCGCTCGGCGTCGAAGTAAAATCTGCTCAGACACTCGACGACAGCGAGGCGGTAGACGTCTATTTGGATGATTTCCCAACCGTGCTGATGCGCATCTCAGGCGGTTCGCTGCTGATTCACGCGACTCACGTGGCGGCCCTGTGGTGCGCCGCAGCGCGCATCCTGATGGGCGGGGAGGGGATGGCTGAAACGGCACCGTTACGCGACCGCCTTCTCGCCGCGTTCGCAGCCGCGAGCATACCTTAAGCCACCGTAACGGTGCGGGCGTCGCGAACGGTAATCCGGTTGCTCGGCAGCGTGAGAATCACCGTTGTCCCTTCGCCGAGCCTGCTCTCGATGTGAAATCCGCCACCATGCAATTCGGTCATCGCCTTGGTGAGCGGCAAGCCCAGACCGGTGCCGGTGTGGGCGCGCTGAAACGCGGTTTCAACCTGGCCGAACGGCGCCATTACGGTCGGAATATCTCTTGGTGCGATGCCGATACCCGTATCGCTCACCGACAAAGCCAGATCGCCTTGCCGATCGAAATCAGCCGCTATCGTGATTCGGCCGCCTGCGGGCGTGAACTTCAGGGAGTTCGACAAAAGATTGGCCAGACATTGCTTAAGCTTCGTCGGGTCCGCCAACACGGTCAGTGCCAATGCCGGAATTTGAATGTCGAGTGTAAGACCGGCTTGTTCGAATCGACCATTGAACAGTTTCTGTGTCGCCGAAATGAGCTCATCCAGATCGAACTCCATTTCGTCGAGATCCTCTCTGCCCGCCTCGATCTTCGACAAATCGAGAATCTCGTCGATGATCGATAGAAGATGAGTCCCGGAGCTGTTGATGTCTTTGGCGTAACCGACATACCGATCAGGGTCGGACAGGCCGAAAACCCTGTTCATGATGATTTCGGAAAAGCCGATGATCGCATTGAGCGGAGTGCGGAGCTCGTGGCTCATATTGGCGAGAAATTCGGATTTTGCCCGGTTGGCAATTTCGGCGCGTTCCTTCGCCTCTCGCAGGCTCTGCGCGGCCTCATAACTTGAGGTAACATCGCTTCCGACACCGCGATAACCCAGAAATACGCCATTATCGTCAAAACAGGGTTTCGCCGAAACCGACAGATAGATCACTGTGCCGTCATCCTTGGGATAACGCAGACGAACCGCGCGGATCGGACGCTGATCGATGAATGGCGCCAAACGCTCCCAGCTTTCCGCATCGGCGGCATACGTCCGCAGAAACTCGGTGGCGTCCTGTCCGATGACGCTTTTAAGCTCGGCACCGGTCAAAGTGTAATAGAGCTCGGAAAGGAAGGTAATCTTGCGGTTTTCGTCGACTTCCCAGTACCAATCCGATGCAACTTCCGCATAGTCGCGAAACCGCTGCTCGCTTGTCCCCAGCTGTCTGTCCAACGCAAGCTGGCGGCGGAACAGTCGGGCCGCAAAGATCATTCCAACCGCCCATAGCAGCGCGGTCGTCACACCCAGCCCGGCCACGACGACCGTCTTTGCACTGCGCGCGGCCTCACCCATGTGAGCCGAAAATCTATTCTCGAGCTGGGTTATCTGATCATCGACCCGGCTGATTTCGGCGCGCTGCGCGGCGCGACCGACAGAATCCGTGACGGTTTCGGCCTTGATCCCAGTGCCGATCCGACTGAGCTCTCCCACCAGCCGGTCAGCCTCTGTCCAGTCCGTAATTGCCGCCGCAAACGGTTTCCACCACGCGAACATACGGAACAGACGGATCATGCTCTCGATATCATCGGGATGGTTTTGCCCGCGCAGAGCGGCTTGGACTGCAGCGGCGCGATTAAAGGGCTTGGCCTGGAGTGCACTGCGCGCATCGCCGTCGCCTTGCGGCACCGCTATCCCCGCAAGAAAAGCGTCATAATCGCTTTGATTGCGGGATTCGATGAAGCGGTCCAACGCCAAAACAGCGATTTTTTGGCCTTTTGAATAGCGCCCCTCGCCCACTGCATAGGCGCGCGTTCCGTTGACGACCTCCAGCGCGCCCCAGCATGCGGCAAGGTCGATTAAAAGAAGTACGATGAATGTACCTGCCAGCAAGGCGAAGCTCAGCACCTGACGTCTCGGCGCACCGAGCCGCGAAACATTTCCAGTAGAATTTAGCGCGCTAAAACTTGGCATCTTCTCAATCGCAATACCGGAGCAAATTTGCTGGATTACGTTTGTACCGGCGACCGGGTAGCGTGGGTGCTGGACACCCAGGCCACCAAATCAATATTTCGAAGACTTCATGCAATTTTCGGGCCGTGAGGCTAGGCTATTGAAATATACAGGTGCCGACGCGGAGTTTTCATCGCGCTGTAAAGAATTTCGACAAGCCTGTGACTGTTCCGTCGCTTCTGCTCAACTCAGCCGATGCGCCGAATTTCCGGAGTCGTGCCTACGCGGGCATTGACTGCGGCAAGGGGTTCAACGGCCACGGCCATGTGGTGCGCATTGGCATGCACGACCATCCCGTCGTCGAGTGCGATCGCGACGTGCCCCGGCCAGAAGGCCAGGTCGCCCGAACGCGGCGGAGCGTCGCCCAGCACGCGGTGTCCCAAGGTTGCGCATTGGGGGCCAGAATCGCGCGGTGCAGCAATTCCTGCCGCAGCCAGCGAAAGCTGTACCAGCGCAGAGCAATCGAGACCTTGCGTCGTTCGCCCACCCCAAAGATAGGGAACCTCCAAAAAACGCAGCGCCGTCTTGGTGTAGTCGGGTTCGATCGAATTGATCGGGGCCAAATGGTTGGCCGGCACCCAAACGTCCGTCGCCACTTCGGCAAATCCGTTGCGCTCGTCCCCCGGACATATTCTCGACAGGAAACTGAGTGCGCCGATCGACGGGATTTTGAGATTTGGCTCAGGGTAAACCAGTGTGCGCAAAGCGACGACATGATGCGTCGCCGCAGGCCCGGATTCGCCCAAGGCAGCGGCGGGCATGAAGCCGCGATAACCGTCGGTCAAATTTTCGACCTCGGCCCAATCGGCGCGGCTGAAACTGACCGAGACATCCTCGCCGAACAGTAGTTCCGTCAGCGCCTCCGCCTTAGGATCCGGCCGGCCTCGCAGAAATGCGCTGGGCGCGACTAGACGCATTCGGACAGAGGTCATTTCCCGTATCGTCCGGTCAGCATGTGGAAGAGCCCCCTCAAGGCAAAGGCCTCTCCCCCGGCCGGCCGGCCGGGCCGGGCCGTGGCGTTCCACGCATAGAGATCGAAATGCGCCCATGAAACGCCGGGCTTTACAAATTCCTGCAGGAACAGGGCAGCGTGAATCGCGCCAGCAAACGAATTCGAGGCGTTGTTGTTAATGTCCGCGATCTTGCTGTCCATGTTGCGGCGGTAGGCCTGCCAAAGCGGCAAGCGCCACACAGGATCATCCGCCGCCGCGCAGGCCGCCAGAATCTCATCCGCAAAAGGGTCGGTCGCGAACAAGGCCGGCAGATCCGGCCCGAGCGCAACCCGCGCCGCACCGGTCAAGGTCGCAAAGTCTATGACGGCGACCGGATGCGCTTCACAGGCAGCAGACAGCATATCGGCGAGAACCAGTCGGCCCTCTGCATCGGTGTTGCCGATCTCGACCGAGAGACCGGCGCGGGTGCGGATCACATCGCCCGGGCGGTTCGCATTCGGCCCGACTGCGTTTTCCGCAATCGCGATCAGAATGCGCAGCCGAACCTTCAGGCCTGCGGCCATGATCATCTGCCCAAGGGCCAAGGCATGGGCGGCCCCGCCCATATCCTTTTTCATCAGCCCCATGCTGGAGCCTGTTTTTATATCCAGCCCGCCGGTATCAAACGTAATTCCCTTGCCGACCAGGACAATCTCCGGATCGGCCGGGTTGCCCCAACGAATATCGATAACGCGCGGCGCCTCTGCTGCAGCACGCCCCACGGCATATACCGCGGGATAGTTTGATCGAATCAGCTCATCGCCCACAGTAATCAGGCAAACTGCATTTTGCGCCTCGGCTACCGCACGCGCCGCCTCGCCGAGCGCTATGGGACCCAAATCATTGGCCGGCAAATTCACCAGATCGCGAACCAGCCGGATCGCATCCAACTCGCGCAGAACACGCGAGCGATCGGCCTCTTGCGGCCAGACCAGACGAGCACGGTCCTTGGCAGGCGAGCGGTAGCGATCGAAGCTATAGGCACCGAGCCCCCAACCCAGCGAAAGACGGTTCGCTGCTTCAGGGGTAAGGGGCGTATCGATCCGATAATCGCCCTTCGGAAGCAGCGTCGGGGCGCCGGCCAATGCATAGACATCGTCAAGTCGACCGACACCGGCCAGCACGCGGCCGATCTGCCCGTCCGGACCCGGCATGGTCAAGTTCTGTGCCGGGCCGGCATTAAATCCGTTAGCAGCGATCCAGGCACGGTCACGCGCATCCAACGCATTCTGTAACTGGGCGAATTCAGCCTGAGTTACAGGCGTAAGCGGGATAGCTTTCGCATCTGCTTCGCAAAAAACATCGCCCATCCTAAACCCTCGCCTGCCGAATCGCTTGGATCGCATCGCGCGCCAATTGATCGACTCTGTCGTTTTCCGGGTGATCGGAATGGCCTTTAACCCAAAGCCACTCGATATGATGAATATGGGTCGCAGTTTCGAGACGTTGCCAAAGGTCTTTATTCTTGACCGGCTTTTTATCGGCCGTCAGCCAACCCTTCGCTTTCCATCCTTTGAGCCAGCGCGTGATTCCATCGCGCAAATACATACTGTCCGTGTGAAGCCTGATGCGCGCCGGACGCTTTAGAGCCTCTAAAGCCGCAATCGCAGCCATCAATTCCATGCGGTTATTAGTTGTCGGGGACTCGCCTCCGGAGAGTTCCTTTTCGACTTCGCCATAGCGCAACAGCGCGCCCCATCCCCCGGGGCCAGGATTCCCGGAACAGGCGCCGTCCGTATAGATATCGACCCGCGGAGCCGCGATCGCCGGGGTTTCAGTCATGGCGCAAACCCATAGTCGCGAACGCTTTGGACCTTGCGGTGGAAGGCCAGCTTACCCTGATATTCCAGTGGGTCCTTTTTGCGGACCAGAGCGCCAGGCGGATGGTTGATCCAGTCATAGAGCCGGGTCAGAAGGAAGCGCAGTGCGGCGCCGCGGGCCAATATCGGTAAAAAATCGAGCTCAGCGTCGGTCAGCTTTCGAACGGCGTTGTAGGCTTGGATCAATGCACGACCGCGCGCCCTATCGAACGATCCGTCCTGTTCGAAACACCAAGCATTGAGGCAGATCGCCAGGTCATAGGCCAGCCAATCCGTGCAGGCGAAATAGAAGTCGATAAAGCCCGTCAGCACGCCGTTTTCAAAAAAGACGTTATCGGGAAACAGGTCGGCATGAATGGTCCCGCGCGGCAAGTCGGCCGGCCAGTTGGCCTCCAAAAATGCCAGTTCCGCGGTTATTTCATCTGCAAGTCCGGGCGCCACCTTGTCGGCAGCGTCCGAAGCGATCTTTTCAAACAGCCGACGCCAGCCGTCAACCGAAAGACTATTAGGCCTGACCATTGGAAAATCGGCCCCGGCCGCATGGAATTCTGCCATCGCGCCACCCAACGCCGCGCAATGATCAGGATTGATCCGGCTGGGCCACATGCCTGTCAGGAATGTAACGATCGCGGCCGGCCGACCGGCCAGCCGTCGCAAGGCCGCGCCCTCGCGTGTGCGCACCGGCGTCGGGCATGTGAAACCCTTTTCCGCGATATGTTCCATTAGCCCGAGGAAGTAAGGCAGGTCCGCCTCATCCACCCGCTTTTCGTATAGGGTCAGGATAAAGGGCGAGTAGTCGGTGACGATCAGAAAGTTCGAATTCTCGACACCTTCGGCGATTCCCTTGCACGACAGCAGCGTGCCCAGGTCGTAAGCCGCCATAAAGTCGCGGAGTTCTTCGTCTGAAACCTCAGTATAAACCGCCATAATCGCCGCGCGTCAGCCCCGGCCCAATGTTCTGTGCCGCAGCAAATGGTCGGCGAGCACAATCGCCATCATCGCTTCGCCCACAGGCACCGCGCGAATGCCGACGCACGGGTCGTGCCGTCCTTTGGTCGCGATGTCGCGATCTTTACCGGCAGTATCGACCGTGCGGCGCGGGGTCAGAATCGAACTGGTAGGCTTAACCGCGAAGCGCACAACAAGATCCTGTCCGGTCGCAATTCCGCCCTGAACGCCGCCGGCGTGGTTGCTCGCAAAGGTGACCTTGCCATCCTGCATCCGCATCTCGTCGGCATTCTGTTCGCCCGATAAAAGCGCCGCGGCAAAGCCATCGCCGATCTCGACCCCCTTTACCGCATTAATGCCCATCATCGCCGCTGCAAGGTCTGCATCGAGCTTGCCGTAGATCGGCTCGCCCAGTCCAGGCGGCACACCTTGGGCGGTCACTTCGATAATCGCGCCCAGGGACGACCCCGCCTTGCGCGTTTGATCGAGCAGCACAGTCCAATCCTCGACAATCCCCGGATCGGGCGAGAAGAAGGGGTTGCGATCAATCTCGTCGTTGTCCCAGCGGGACCGATCGATCTTCACGGAGCCGATCTGAATGAGCGCACCGGTAATCCTGATTCCATTTCCCAATATCTTGCGTGCAACTGCGCCGGCAGCGACGCGGCTGGCCGTTTCGCGCGCGGATGACCGTCCCCCGCCCCGATAATCGCGGATGCCGTATTTGGCCATGTAGGCGTAATCGGCGTGACCTGGCCGATATGTATCCTTGATATCTCCGTAATCCTTTGACCGCTGATCGATGTTCTCGATCATGAGGCTGATCGGCGTACCGGTCGTTTTGCCTTCAAAGACACCTGAGAGAATCTTGACCAGGTCCGGTTCCTGCCTTTGGGTAACGAATCTGGAACCGCCGGGCGCCCGCTTGTCGAGATAGGGCTGGATGTCGCTTTCGGACAATGCAATCAGAGGCGGTACGCCATCCACGACACAGCCGATCGCAGGGCCGTGACTTTCACCCCAACTGGTGAAGCGGAATACCGAGCCGAAACTGTTTCCGGCCACGGCGTCAGGATTCTGAGTCGGGCGCGACGCCGCGATCTACCAAGCCTTGTAGAAGGGCCGCAGCCCCAGCGGCCGCTTCAACCGCGACCATGCCAACGGTGTTGTAGCCGCCGTCGACATATTGAATCTGGCCGGTGACGCCACTGCCCAGGTCGCTGAGCAGATACAGCGCGGAGTTTCCGACATCCTGAATGGTCACGTTGCGGCCGAGCGGGGCATTGAGTTCGTTCCAGCGCAAGATCACACGAAAATCGCCGATCCCACTGCCTGCCAGCGTCTTGATGGGGCCGGCCGAAATCGCGTTCACGCGTATATTGTCGTGCCCCAGATCGGCCGCCAGATAACGCACCGAAGCTTCCAGCGCGGCCTTGGCGACGCCCATGACATTGTAGTGCGGCACGACACGATCGGCGCCCAGATAGCTCAAGGTCAACATACTGCCGCCATTCTTCATCAGCGGCGCGGCGCGTTGTGCCACGGCGGTAAAAGAATAGGCCGAGATATCGAGGGCAAGATGGAAGCCGGCGCGCGTGGTTTTCACGTAACCGCCCTTCAGATCTTCTTTGTCGGCAAAGCCGATCGCATGGACCAGAAAGTCGAGTTCACCCCATTCCCGCCCGATTTTCTCGAAAAGGGCGTCCAGGCTTGCATCATCTGCGACGTCACAGGGTTCTACGAAATTGGACCCTACAGACGCGGCAAGGGGACGAACCCGCTTTCCAAGCGCGTCGCCCTGGTAGGAAAAAGCCAGTTCCGCCCCATGTGCCGCGGCGACTGCGGCAATCCCCCAGGCTAGAGATCGATCATTGGCCACGCCCATGATCAAACCGCGCTTGCCGGCCATCAAAGGGCTGATACCGGCACCCGCGGCACTTGTCGTCATTTCATTCATTCTTTGGCTTGCTGGTCATTAGACAGGAAATCGCACCGTTCCACCCTACATCAAACGCCGGCCGTCTTCCAAGCCAGCGCATAAAATTGCATCGATCGTTCGGAATTAGCCCACAATCTTCCAGCTTCCGTCGGATTGACGACAAGCGGTGCCCCGCGTTGTCGCCGGTTGATCCTTGACCGTGATGGATTGGGTGAAGTCTCGACAATAGGTGCTGTCGGCCTGCTGAAAGGTACGAATCGGCGCGACTTGAACCTGGTATCCGCTGCTGGGATTGGTCCAAATCGAAGATTGGCCGGTCAGCGTGTTTTCCATTGCGTAGTTGAAATGATCGGCCATGAAAGCCTGGTCGACATCGTCGAGGGATTTGACGGCAGCAACGGTGGGTATGGCGGGTGTGCCGCGTCCGGGACCGGAGCCGCTTTGACAAGCGGCCAGGAGAATAATGCCCGCGACCGGCGCGATGAACCCAAACTTCATGCTATTCACCCTTTAGCGTTCCAGCCCAATCGCCGCCGCGACGATCGATCGCGACGATTCGTCTGTGTCTTTCGTTTTCCTACACCAAATTTCGGTTCGGACGTAAGTTCGTTGCGCGTCACAGAATAGGGTCACTTCCATGGATGAGTTTTCATCGCATAATCCATTCGAGCTTTTTCGCGGTTGGCTTGCCGAGGCCGAGGGAGCCGAACCGAACGACCCGAACGCCATGTGCCTGGCGACGGTCGACGATAAGGGAAACCCCTCGGCCCGAATGGTCCTTTTGAAAGGGATCGATGAGCGCGGCTTTGTCTTCTACACCAACGTTGAAAGCCGCAAAGGGCACGATTTGGTCGCCAGCCCAAAAGCAGCGCTCTGCTTTCACTGGAAGTCGCTGCGCCGCCAGGTGCGGGTCGAGGGTTCGATCGAGCCGGTACAGCCCGCCGAGGCCGACGTCTATTTCGCGAGCCGGGCCCGGGTCAGCCAAATCGGGGCCTGGGCGTCTGACCAGTCGCGACCGCTGGACAGCCGCGCGACGCTGGAAGCGCGGGTCGAGCGGGTCAAGGCGCGCTTTGAGGGTCAAACCGTATCGCGACCGCCGAACTGGTCCGGGTTTCGCGTAATCCCACGATCGATCGAATTCTGGAGGGATGGCGCATTCCGTTTGCACGATCGTTTGCAGTTTCGGCGCGCGGGCCTGGAATGGGCGAGCGAACGTCTCTATCCTTAACCTCGCATAAGGCCGCAGCGGCCACACGAAACAGGGGAAATTCATGATCGACGCCGAAGGTACTGTCCATTTCGACAATCGCGTGATTCGGGTTCCGAATACGATCAGCCCCGAGGCGCGGCAGTATCTGGCCACATCCCCATTCGGCGACACGCTTCCGACCTTCGACGGCCATGTTCCGGCATGGGAAATGCGTGAGATGCTCGATGCGGGACTGCATGCGCTGTCGGACCAAGCCCGATTGGCCTACCCGGTCGATATCAGGGAAGACCGGGTTGCAGGTGTCCGTGTCCATTGGGTTTCGCCCCTTGAAGTCCCCGAGGCGAATCGCAAGAAGATTCTCATCAATTTGCATGGCGGCGCCTTCGTTATGGGGTCCGGCTCGCTGATCGAGGCGATCCCGGTCGCGAATGTAAGCAAGATTCCTGTCATCGCGGTCGATTACCGCCTCGCCCCCGAGCATCCTTTCCCGGCAGCGGTCGATGACGCGGTCGCGGTCTATCGTGAGTTGCTGAAGACTTATGACGCGAAGAATATCGGGATTTACGGAACCTCCGCCGGCGGAATTTTGACTGCGCAGGTGACGTCGAAGCTCGTCGCATTGGGGTTGCCGATGCCGGCGGCTGTTGGGATGTTCACTGGAACCGGCGACATGGGCGATTTCGGTGATTCATCCCAGCTATTTTCTGTCGCCGGCTTTTGGGGCGAACTTGCCCCGCCGATGGACCACCCGTCGAGCGAGTTGGGCGCCTATCGCGGAAAGTGGGACCCGAAGGACCCGCTTTTATCCCCAATCTATGCCGATCTCAGCAAGTTTCCGCCATCACTCCTGATTACCGGCACGCGCGATGCGATGTTAAGCGCGGTCTGCCTGTTCCACCGCGCAATTCGCCGGGCGGGAACCGAAGCAGAGCTGTTCGTCTATGAAGCCATGCCGCATGCCCATTGGTATGTCTTCAATTTGCCGGAATCGCGCGAAGTAATCGATGTGACGGCTCGGTTCTTCAACGAACGATTGGGCAAATAGAGCCTTAGTCCGAATGGGGCGCCTCGGTGTCGTCGTGCGCCAGGCGGCCATGGGCGTAATCCAGGGCAGCCTCGACAGTTGGCTTATAACGGACACGCGGCGGCCGCACGCCCTGGGCGAGCAATATATGGCGAATCGGCTTGCGCGCGCCGGAAATATAAATTGCCACGCCTTGGCGTTCGGCCTTTCGGACGAACCCCTCGATGGTGGCGGCAGCCGTTGAATCCAGAATCGGCACGGCTGCAAAATCTATGACATAGGCCTAGGGATGTCCGGCCAGCCGGTCGAGCCCCGCTGCGACCGCAGCGGCGGCGCCGAAGAAAAATGCGCCGGATATGCGGTAAACGACGACATCCGGGTCGGTCACCATTCCGACATCGTAAGGCTTGCGCGCCTCACCGTGCGCCGAGTCGGCCTCATCTTCGGCGACCATCGGGATGCCGCTTTCGACCGCGACCGATTGGGCCATGCGGTGAACGAACAGCAGCGTACCGATGCCGAAGCCGGCCAGAATGCCCGTCGTCAAGTCGCGGAAGACGGTTAGACCGAATGTCGCCAACAGCACCACCGTGTCGCCCCGAGATGCACGGACCAAGGTTCTGATTTCGTGCAATCCGGCCATATTCCAGGCGACAACGCCCAGCACAGCAGCCAAGGCGGCGAGCGGGATATAGGAGGCCAGCGGCGCGGCCACCATCAGGAAGAGCAGCAGGAAACCGGCATGAAGCATCCCGGCCACTGGCCCGCGCGCACCGGCGCGCACATTCGTAGCGGTTCGGGCGATAGCCCCGGTAACGCAAATGCCCCCGAAGAGTGACGATGCGATATTGGCGACGCCCTGGGCCACCAATTCGCAGTTGGATCGGTCGCGCCTGCCGGTCATGCTGTCGGCCACGACCGCCGACAGCAGACTTTCGATACTGCCCAACAGAGCGAAAGAAAATGAGGCAGGCAGAAGGTCTTTGATCTTTTCGAACGAAAACGCGGGCATGTGCGGCATGGGGAGAGAGCGCGGAATTCCGCCGAACTTTGTGCCGATCGTCTCGACATGCAGGCCGAGCAGCGATGTCAGAATGGCAGCCAGGCCGACCGCGATCAAAAACCCTGGCCAGCTGGGTCGGTATCGGCGCGCGAGCACAATCACTGCGATGCTGAAGACCGTAACCAGAACTGCGCTGGGCTGAATCGTCGGCAGTGCAGAGCCAAGCGCCATGAGCTTGGGAATAAAGGGCCCAGGTTCGCCCCCGGGCAAGCTCAACCCGAGGAGTTCGGAAAGCTGGCTGGCAGCGATAATGACTGCGATTCCGGCAGTGAAGCCGACTGTGACCGGATAGGGAATATATTTGATAAAGGTCCCCAGCCGGAGAAACCCCGCGACCGTCAGGATCAAACCGGAGAGCATCGTCGCCAGGATCAAGCCGTCGAGGCCGTAGCGCGCGACGGTCGCGGAAACCAAAACGATAAAGGCGCCGGCAGGGCCGCCGATCTGAAAACGGCTACCGCCCAGTGCGGAAACGAAAAATCCGCCGACAATTGCCGTGTACAACCCGCGTTCGGGGCCGACACCGGAGGCGATTGCGATCGCCATGGAGAGTGGAATCGCGACAATGGCCACGGTCAGGCCCGCAACGGCATCGGCCTTAAGCGCGCCCAGGCCATAGCCTTCCTTAACGATGGTGACGAGCTTGGGCGTAAACAGCTCGACGAAGTTGGGGGCTCGCGCGGTCATGACGGAGCGGATCCTTCGGCCGGGCCGGAGGGCTTAGGTTCCCTGAGACGAATGCCGCGTCCCTTTCCGCGGCTTTCGGCATTGTCGGCGATCAATTCGATTCCTGCGCGGTCGAGCGCCTCGACAACTTTCATCAGCGTATCGATCACGCCGCGAACCGTGCCGTCGCTTGCCTCCATCCGCTGAACCGTCGGCAAAGACACGCCGCACAACTCCGCAAGCTGCCTTTGATCGATCCCAAGCATTGCGCGGGCTGCACGTAACTGACCGGCGGTAATCACAAACCGCAATCTCAGATATCAGACATCAAGTACAATAGTATAATATTGATGTTTAAAATATCAAGATTGCGGTTTCTTGTAGCGTTCAGCCGCTCAGGACCTGCTGAAGCTTTTGTGACAGATCTTCCAAGCGATAGGGCTTGGCGATGACATTCAGTCCCTCCGGCACGTCATCGCCCGTCAGTGCCCCCGCCGCATAGCCCGACGTCAGCAATATACGAATGTCGGGTCGTATCCGGTGGGCTTCGACGGAAAGCTCCACACCGTTCATCCCGCCGGGCATGACGATATCCGAAAAGAGAATATCGATCCGGGCCCCACCGCGAATTACCTCCAAGGCTTCCGGTCCGCTGGCGGCGGTGAGAATGCCGTATCCAAGTTCGATGAGACTTTCGATCGCCATTTCGCGAACGCCCGGATCGTCCTCGACAATCAGCACGACCTCTCCTCCGGCGACCAAGGGGGCCGATTCGTCGGGATCTGGCGCAACCGCTGCGGCAACGTCGCCGTCGACCCGCGGCAGATACAATTTCACGGTGGTGCCGTCGCCAGGGGCTGAGTCGATCCGGACGAAACCCTGTGAACTTGTAGCGAAGCCGTAGACCTGGCTCAGCCCGAGTCCGGTGCCTTTTCCCGTGGGCTTGGTGGTAAAAAACGGTTCGAACGCCCGCGAGACGGTCTCGGCATCCATACCGACGCCGGTATCGGAGAGCGACACCAAAACATAACTGCCCGCCTTCGCCTCAGGGATGAGCGCTGCAATTTCCGATCGTGTGACATGGCGCGTTTCGATCACGATCGCCCCTTTGCCATCCATTGCATCGCGAGCGTTGACCGCAAGATTGAGAATCGCCGACTCAAATTGGGCGGGGTCGACACGGATCGGACCGAGACCAGCTTCAAGCTTGAGAGTGATTTCGATCGTTTCTCCCAAGGCGCGGCGCAACAGGCCCTCGAAATCGCGAATGAGACTGTTGGGATCCTTTATCTCCGGATTGAGCATTTGCTGACGGGAGAAAGCGAGTAGCTGTTTGGTCAGCTTTTCACCTTTAACTGCCGCCTGCATGGCGAAATCGGTCAGGCGCTGAACGCGCGGCGTGGAGTCTTTCTGCTGTGCCAGCATGTCGAGCGACCCGATGATGACGGTCAGGAGATTGTTGAAATCATGCGCGAGGCCGCCGGTTATCTGGCCGATCGCCTCCATTTTCTGCGCCTGCCGGAGCGCCGCCTCCGACTGCAGCAGTGCTGCGGATTGAGTCTGCAACTCAGAAAATGCCCTGGTGAGTTGACCGTAAAGCGAACCAGACTCGAGTAAGAGTGCGACCATGACGGCACTCGCCGCCAGCACACCGTACAAGCGACCGGCATACCAGCCGAAATTGAAGGGTGTGCCGCTGATCAAGCTGCCGATCAGAATATCGAGAAGCCAGGCGAACAGAACGATACAGAGCCACATATCGAGGATTCGACGGGCGCGCGTGCGAGCATAGAGAACGGCAAGCGCAGCGGCGCTGATAAACCAGGTCGCGCCGGCAGCGACCAGCTCAAAAGCACGATCTGCATCGGCGAAACTCGGTCGCGGGACCGATATGGCAATCAGCACGCACAACCCCGCCAGAGCCAGGGCAGCCAGAATGCCGAGGCTGATGGCCTTCGGCAGCAAAGAGCGGGCGAACGGCCGGTCGCGGTCGGACCGGGATAGTATGGCGTACAGCATTATGAAAATCGGAAAAATGCTGTGCCACAAGGTAAAGACCCCAGCCGTCGTTACGGCATTGGCGGTTTGGGGCCGCAACGAACGAACAACCGCGGCGGCGCTCAACAGATGGGCCAGCACTATGAAAGCCGCGAAAGAATATCCGCACGACAGCACGAGCAATGACGGCCTGCGGAGCTGAGCGAATTGGCCGATCAGCAACATCGCCGTAATCACGTCGATGACGATCGATCCGGTGTCGGTGGCCGGCACAAATGCGACCATCAGGGGCGACGGAGCGTTCGCAAAAGGAGCAATCAGAAAAAAGGCTACGAGCGAAACAATGACGACCAGGATCGCCGCGTATCTGTCGGCGTAACGGGTCGGAGCCGTGGCGATGAGTAGGGGCGCTGTTTGGCTTGCGTCCAAGTTCCTGTTCCAAATCGGAAAGCGCTGCGGCAAGAGAGCGCCATCATGTCTAAATTTCCCCGATAAGCAATCAATATGGCCCCATCGCACGGCCATATTGCGTGTCCCTCAACGGCATGGCTGGACGCGGCTAGGCGCTTAATTCTATAAGCAGCGCGCAATTCGTTTTTAATCGCGCCGGAAGTTGCAACAACCGGCGCCCAGCCGAACGGACCCGCGTATGGCCGAAGCCGCGCCGCCCCCACGCACTAGACCGATATCGCCATTTCTATTTCCGCCGACCGGAACCTATCGCTGGCAAATGACATCGACGATGTCGATCTTGCACAGAATCACCGGTGTCGCGCTGGGAGTCGGCGCATTGCTTCTGACCTGGTGGTTGCTTGCCCTGCTGGGCGAGCCTTCCGACTTCGCCGCCGTCCAGGATTTTCTCGGATCCATATTCGGCCATTTCCTGCTTTTGGGCTGGACCTGGGCTCTGTTTTATCACCTGTCGAACGGCATTCGTCATCTGGTCTGGGACACCGGCCACGCCCTGACCCTGCCGAATGTCTATCGCGGCGGCTGGCTTGTGATCGGCATGTCCGTCGTATTGACCCTGGCCACCTGGCTGGCCGGCTACTGGCTTCGTTAGGGAATCCGAGCATCATGCCATCGCATCATTCACAAAAGAGGCTGGTCGGTCCGCTGAGCCGCGCACGCGGCCTGGGATCTGCCAAGCACGGCCTTCAGCATTGGTGGGCGCAGCGAGTGAGCGCGGTCGCCCTGGTGCCCCTGACCCTTTGGTTCGTATATTCGGTCGTACATCTGACCGGCGCCGATCAGGCCCGCGTCCATGATTGGCTGGCGCGCCCCGCGTCGGCGATTCTGATGTCGCTATTCATCGTTGCCATGTTTCATCATCTGGCGCTGGGACTTCAGACGGTGATCGAGGATTACGTACATCGCGAGGGCGTCAAGCTGACGGCCTTGCTGTTGGTCAAAGGGTTGATCGTGCTGACTGCCGCCGCGGCTTTGTTCACGGTCCTGCACGTCGCCGTCGGGGGTTGAGGGTATGTCTGCTTATCCGATCATCGAACATGAATATGACGTGGTCATTGTGGGCGCGGGCGGTGCGGGACTGCGTGCGGCTGTCGGCATGGTCGAAGCCGGCCTTAAGACAGCGGTCATTACAAAGGTTTTCCCGACCCGCAGCCACACCGTTGCAGCCCAAGGCGGCGTCTCAGCGTCGCTGGGCAATATGGGCGAGGACGATTGGCGCTGGCATATGTATGACACCGTCAAAGGGTCGGACTGGCTGGGTGACCAGGACGCAATCGAATATATGGTCCGTGAGGCGGTGCCCGCGATCATTGAGCTTGAGCATTACGGCCTGCCGTTCTCGCGCACTGAAGACGGAAAGATATATCAGCGCGCTTTTGGCGGCATGACCACACGCTTCGGTGAAGGTCAGGCGCAGCGGACTTGCGCAGCCGCCGACCGCACCGGCCATGCGATGCTGCATACGCTTTATCAGCAGGCGCTGAAGCACCACGCCGAATTCTTCGTCGAATATATCGCGCTCGACCTGCTGATGGATCCGGATGACGGCGCCTGCCGCGGCGTATTGGCGTGGAACCTCGACGATGGGACCATTCACCGCTTCCGCGCCCATTCGACGGTGCTGGCGACCGGCGGCTATGGCCGCGCATATTTCTCATGCACATCGGCCCACACTTGTACGGGCGACGGCAACGCCATGATCCTGCGCGCGGGACTGCCGCTTCAGGATATGGAGTTCGTCCAGTTCCACCCGACCGGAATTTACGGTTCGGGCTGCCTGATTACGGAGGGTGTCCGCGGCGAAGGCGGATATCTGACCAATAGCGAGGGCGAACGCTTCATGGAGCGCTATGCTCCGTCCGCCAAGGACCTCGCCAGCCGCGACGTGGTCAGCCGCTCCATGACCGTCGAAATCCGCGAAGGGCGCGGCGTCGGTGCGTTGAAAGACCATATCCATCTGCATCTCGAGCATCTGGACCCGGGGATCATCCATGAGCGCCTGCCCGGTATCGCGGAGACTGCCAAGATATTCGCCGGCGTCGATGTGACCCGCGAGCCGATCCCGGTGCTGCCGACAGTCCATTACAATATGGGTGGAATTCCGACCAATTATCACACCGAAGTGCTGAGCCCGACACCAGAGGACACAGACCGGGTCGTTCCCGGCCTGCAGGCGATCGGCGAGGCGGCGTGCGTTTCCGTCCATGGGGCAAACCGGCTTGGATCGAACTCCCTGCTCGACCTTGTGGTGTTCGGTCGCGCCGCGGGTCATCGCGCCGCCGCGACAATTACAAAGGGTGCGGCCCACAAGACCTTGCCCCAGCAGGTAACCGACAAGGCGCTGACGCGACTTGACCGGTATCGCAACGCCACAGGGTCGCTGCGCGCGGCGCATCTGCGCCTCGAAATGCAGCGGATCATGCAGAACAATTGCGCGGTGTTTCGCACCGGCGAGGTGCTGCAGGAAGGCTATGACCTGATGCAGCAGGTTTGGGCCAAACGGCCTGAGATCGCGGTCAGCGACCGTTCCCTGGTCTGGAACTCAGACTTGGTCGAGGCGATGGAACTGGACAATCTGATGTCGCAGGCCGTCGCCACATTGGCCCCGGCCGTCGCCCGCCAGGAAAGCCGCGGCGCCCATGCCCGCGAGGATTTCCCGGATCGCGACGACACCAACTGGATGAAGCATTCCACGGTGTGGGTGGACGACAACGGCAAGCCCACTTTGGGCGACCGCCCCGTGCATCTCTACACCATGAGCAAAGACGTTGAGACTTTCCCGCCCAAAAAGCGGGTCTATTAGAGGACAGCCGAAAGAATGGCCGAATTTACGCTGCCCGCCAATTCGAAGGTCAAAGCCGGAAAAAAGCACCCGGCCGCCAAGAACGCGAAAAAGCCGAAAACGTTCAAGATCTATCGCTGGACGCCGGACGACGACGCCAACCCGGCGCTGGACGAGTATCCGATCGACCTGGGCAACTGCGGGCCGATGGTCCTGGATGCGCTGATCCATATCAAGAATGACATCGATTCGACATTGACCTTCCGCCGGTCGTGCCGCGAGGGCATCTGCGGCAGTTGCGCGATGAACATCGACGGAACCAACACGCTGGCCTGCACCAAGCCGATCGACGAGGTAAAGGGCGACGTCAAGATTTATCCGCTGCCGCATATGCCGGTGGTGAAGGATCTGGTGCCGGACCTGACCCATGTCTATGCGCAATATGCGGCGATCGAGCCATGGATGCAGACCCAAAGCGCCCCGCCGTCGCGTGAGCGGCTGCAAAGCCCGGCCGAGCGCGAAAAGCTGGACGGGCTCTACGAATGCATCTTGTGCTTCTGCTGCACCACCAGCTGCCCCAGCTATTGGTGGAACGGCGAACGTTACCTGGGTCCGGCTATTCTGCTTCAGGCCTATCGCTGGATCGCCGACAGCCGCGACGAGGCGGCCGGCGAGCGCCTGGATGCGCTGGAGGACCCGTTCCGCCTCTATCGCTGCCATACCATCATGAACTGCACCCGGACCTGTCCGAAGGGTCTGAATCCGGCCAAGGCAATTGCCGAAATCAAAAAGCTGATGGTCGAGCGCGTATAGACAGACGCGCCTCATCCCTATATTGCGCGTCTCCCCGTTGCATATGACGCGGCGCCACGTCAGATGACCGGCGCCGATCGCACAGTCTATGGCGGTAGGAGAGAATTATTGTACGAAAATAAAATTCACGCGAAGTTTGACGGGCGCCTGGTCATCATCGGTTTCGGCACTGTCGGCCAGGGCGTTCTGCCCCTGATCCTGCGCCATATCGACATCAAGCCGTCGCGCATCACGATCATAACCGCCGAAGACTGGGGCGGAGAAGAAGCGGCCGATTACGGCATTCGCTTCGTCGTGGAGCCGCTGACGCGTGATAATTATCGCCGCATCCTGGATCCCATCATCAGAGCTGGCGATTTTATTCTCAATGTTTCGGTCGAAGTGTCGTCTCTGGCTTTGATCGAGTTCGCTCAGGAAAAAGGCGCGCTATATCTCGATACCTGTATCGAACCCTGGGCAGGCGGCTATACCGACACGACAATGCCGGCAGTCGATCGCACCAACTATGCGCTACGCGAAGCAGCGATGCGGCTTAAGGAACGACTGCCGACCGGAGCGACGGCCATTCTGACGCACGGCGCGAACCCCGGCATGGTATCGCATTTCGTCAAACAGGCGCTGCTCGACATCGCCGGAGATACCGGCGTCGAGACAGAAATGCCGGTCGATCGGCTAGGATGGGCGAAGCTGGCTCGGACCTTGGGCGTCAAAGTCATCCATATCGCCGAGCGCGATACCCAGAAGTCCAACCTGCGCAAGAAGGCGGGCGAGTTCGTCAATACCTGGTCGATCGACGGTTTCGTCGGCGAAGGATGCCAACCGTCGGAACTCGGCTGGGGCAGCCACGAGAAGACGCTGCCTCACGACGGAAATCGTCAGAACCACGGATCTAAAGCAGCTATATTCCTAAGCCGTCCGGGCGCCTCGACACGCGTGCGGACCTGGACGCCAAAGGCAGGCCCGTTCCACGGCTTTCTGATCACCCACAGCGAGGCCATTTCCATTGCCGCGCATCTGACCGTAGGAGAAGGCGACCATCCGGAATATCGCCCTACTGTCCATTATTCGTATCATCCATGCGATGACGCCATGCTGTCGGTCGATGAACTGGCCGGACGAAACTGGAAGCAGCAGTCCGAACAGCGCCTGCTGATGGAAGATATCGTGGATGGCATCGACGAATTGGGCGTCCTGCTGATGGGCCATGCGCGCGGCGCATATTGGTACGGATCTCAGCTTTCGATCGGCGAAGCACGTCGACATGTGCTGCATAACAGCGCCACCAGCCTGCAGATTACCTCAGCCGTGTTGGCCGGCGTGATTTGGGCGATTCGCCATCCGGACATGGGCATTATCGAGGCCGACGATCTCGACTTTCGCGAAGTGCTCGAAATCCAGATGCCCTATCTGGGACCGGTTGTCGGGGTCTACAGCGAATGGACGCCGCTCAGCGACCGCAGTTCGCTTTTCCCTGAAGATACCGATTCCGATGATCCTTGGCAGTTCAAGAACTTTCGCGTCTCATAGAATTCGGGTTACGCGTGCTTAATTAGGCCATGGGGATCGGCGATGCTGAAGGCGATAGGTCGAACGCTCTCGCAATTGACCGATCCGGGCCTATTCAGCGTTATCATAATGAGCGTAGTCGGAGCGGCCATTGTCCTGATCGCCGTTTGGGCGGGAATGGGAGTGCTGATCGGGAAGATCAGCATTTCCGGGGTCGGCTGGCTGGATTGGCTCGCGCGCTTCGCAATCGGCGTCGGGATGATCTTCGTTACGATCGCGTTATTCAGTGCGATCGCAGCGGCGATCGCGGGCCTGTTCGTCGGACGCGTGGCCAACGAGGTTGAACGCCGCTTTTACCCCGGCCTTCCACCTACGCGCACTCAGTCGGTGCCCGAGCAGATCGGGAGCGCATTTTCTTTCCTGGTTGCGGTCTTAGTACTCAATATCCTGTTTCTGCCCCTTTATGTGCTGTGGGGGGCAAATATCCCAATATTCTTAGGCCTAAACGGTTATCTGTTGGGCCGGCAGTATTTCGAACTTGTCGCGCTTCGGCGTGTCGATCGCCATTCGGCGCGCCGATTATGGCGGACTCACAGGCCAAAACTCATGACGGGCGGCCTACTGATCGCCGGCTTTTCCTTCATTCCGTTCGCCGATCTGCTGACGCCTGTGTTGGCGACGGCCTTCATGCTGCACATTCTCCAAAGTTTTCCAGAGTTTAAAGGGTCTTGCGAGGGCGAGCATTTCGGTGTTACGCCGAGCAGTCCTTTCCACCGCCCTTAAAGGAACGATGCCATGTTCGGACGTAAACCCCCCTCCGGTTCCAGTGACGCAGCTCCGCCGGCGAACGCCCCCGCAACAGCGTTCCAACCTTCGGCGCCACGCTCCACGCCGCCGGCACCGCCGCGGCCATCGCCTTCCGGCGAGGGCGATTCGGCATCGCCGGTCCGCCTGGGTCTAGCCGCAGCACAACCTGCCGGCAGCCCGCCACGCCGTCCCGCAGAGCCGATTCGACAGGAGCCGGCGAAAGACGTTCGCAAGCTGATCGTCGGTCGCGACATCACCCTCTCGGGCGAAATCGCCTCATGCGACCACCTGATCGTGGAAGGCAAGGTCGAGGCAAGCGTGAAAGATTGTCACCGTCTCGAAGTGGCCGAAGCCGGCCTGTTCCGCGGCACGGTTGAGATTAGCGAGGCTGAAATTGCCGGCCGCTTTGAAGGACAGATCACGGTCCAAGGCCGTTTGTCGGTGCGGGCCACCGGACGGATCGAAGGCAAAATCCAGTATGGCGAACTTGCCGTCGAGGCAGGCGGCACTCTGGACGGCGAAATTCGGGGCCATTCCGCCAAAGCCAAAGCAGAGCCGGCCGCCAAGCCGGTCGCAGAGGCGCCGCTGCTCGATCAGCCAAACGCGCCGGCAGGCCACTCTACGCCTTCTTAACGATCCACTTTTGACCGGACGCCGCCTCGTCGGCGGCGAGAGCATCACCGATGCCCCTTGTCTTGTCCTTAAATCCGCATAGATCGCGGATCAGGCAGGCGGGGCAGTCGGGCTTGCGCGCCTTGCAGATATAGCGACCGTGCAGGATCAGCCAGTGGTGCGCGTGCTGGCGATAGTGCGCAGGCACGGCCTTCATCAGCTTCGCCTCGACGGCGTCAGGGGTTTTGCCTGGCGCCAAGCCGGTGCGGTTGCCCACCCGGAAAATATGCGTATCCACAGCGATCGTCGGCTCGCCGAAGGCGACGTTCAAAACCACATTCGCCGTTTTTCTGCCGACGCCGGGCAATGACTCAAGCGCAGCGCGGTCGCGCGGGACCTCGCCACCGTATTGTTCCACCAGGATGCGCGAGAGGTTCAGCACGTTCTTGGCCTTGGTGTTGAACAGCCCGATCGTCTTGATCTTGTCGCGGATTTTGAGCTCGCCGAGTGCGGCCATCTTGGCCGGCGTGTCGGCCAGTGCGAATAGGCCGGGAGTAGCCCGGTTGACCCCGACATCCGTCGCCTGGGCGGACAGAACGACCGCAACGAGCAGAGTGAACGGGCTGCTGTATTGAAGTTCGGTCTGCGGCTCAGGATCGCGGGATTGCAGCCGGGCGAACATTTCTTCGATATCTGCGCGCTTCATCCCGCCTTTACCATCTACAATTGAGACGCATATTCTAAGGCCATGACAGACAGTTCCGATAGCCCGCGCCGGCTGTTATTCCGGGCCCATCTCAAGCCCCACCGCAGCCTGTCGCGACGGGCTTTCAGGAGAATAATGCTGGCGGTAACGCTGTTCAGCCTGACGGTCAGCGGCGTTACTTTTTATGCCGGCGCATGGCCGGTCTTTGGCTTCATGGGACTCGACATCGCTTTGGTCTATCTGGCGCTCAACATCAACTATCGTCGGGGCCGGGTTTGCGAAGTGCTGGAACTGGATGAGCATTTGTTGACGGTGGAGCGGACCGACCCGCGCGGCAAGCAGAGCAGATGGCGCCTGCAGCCGGCTTGGCTGCGGGTCGAACTCGCGGAGCCGATCCTGCCGCAGACCCCGGTCGTTCTGCGGTCGCACGGCGAAGCTTTGCCTGTCGGCGTATTTCTGCACCCCGAACAAAGGCGCGAAATTGCAGCCGATCTGCGGCGAGCCCTCGAACTCTGGCGCCGCCCAGGTCCGCTGTTCGATTAGGCAGGGGTCAAACGCCTTTCGCGGCCTGATCTATCTGGTCAGCGGCCTCGATCAATTGCTGAGCGATCTGACGGCCCTGATCGGCGGACATCGCCCATTGCAGCGCTGTGCCGCCGGCGCGGAACTCTTCGAGCGAAGCGGCAACGCGCAACTGGCAAATCAGCATGTCCCCGTTCGCCACGCCGCTTTGATAGCCGACTAGACGAGGCAGCCTGATATTACCGGCCTCGTCCTTTTCCCAATTCAGATCCAAGATGCGCCCCTATAGTTCCGTGACTGCCCACGATAGCGAAGTGGCACAGCTTGGTGTAGCGCCCCTGCTGACTGGCAGCCCAATTGACGGATGTACTATAGTTGGTACACCGTCTCATGGTCAGGAAAAAAGAACCGGCCTCTGCTGTTACATCGCCCGCAATACCCCTGAAAAGGGTTCCTGCGATCTTTTTCCGAACGGATGCAGGCAATGAGCCGGTACGAGACTGGCTGAAGGACATGAATCGCGAAGATCGTCGCTTGATCGGTGAAGACATAAAGACTGTCGAGTTCGGATGGCCGGTCGGTATGCCGACGTGTCGCGCGATGGGAGCCGGGTTGCACGAGGTTCGCACCGATTTGACCGGCAATCGTATCGCACGTGTCTTTTTATACGTGGACAAGCAAC
The DNA here is from genome assembly GCA_003165335.1 of Rhodospirillales bacterium. Lineage (GTDB taxonomy): Bacteria > Pseudomonadota > Alphaproteobacteria > BOG-932 > Roseiterribacteraceae > BOG-932. The sequence goes on from PLTD01000249.1 coordinate 76,000, forward strand.
AGCGCATGGTTTTGCTGCATGGCATCATCAAGAAAAGCCAGGCGACACCGGAAGACGATCTGAATTTGGCCCGTGCCAACAAGCGCAAGCATGAGAAAGGTCTTGGACGATGAAGACGGAACTCAAGGTCCCGTACGACCATAGCGGCTCCAGCTTCGACAGTTTCCTTGAGGACGAAGGCATTCTGGAAGAGGTCGAGGCTGTAGCCATCAAACGGGTCATCGCTTGGCAATTGTCCGAGACGATGAAGATTCAGCATATTACTAAGAAGGCGATGGCCGAACGCATGGGTACCAGCCGATCTCAACTCGACCGCTTGCTGGACCCCGAAAACAGCGCGGTTCATCTGAAAACGATTGCCCGTGCAGCACGGGTGATCGGCAAGAAGCTGCGGCTGCATATGGAGGACGCGGCTTAGCGGAGCGCGGATACACTTTAAGTAAACTATCACGGTAATTCGTGGCCCGCGCGACCCCGCCAATCGACGTTGTCGGTCTCCGACGCATGGTCGTCAAATCCGTATCGGCGAAGTAAAGGCCATGGCGAGATCGGGACGCGAAATAGGCCGCTGCAGTTAGCGGTTAATAGACGGGCTAGGTTTTTAGTCCGGTAGCAATGCCTATCCACTTATCCAACTCACGCGCCAACCCGTCGAATGCGTCTTCTGACGACATCCAATATTCCGCGATCCTCAGCTTTTTGCGACCCTGGAATCTCACGTACAACAATGGGGACCCTCGAACTTGGTCGATCACTCTGATTTTGTCGATCTCGCCAATAGGGAATTCTGATTTCGCGCATCGAAAAGCCACTGGGGACAGTAATCCCGTCTGCATCGAGTGTTTCCTTAGCTCCCTTGGTCCAGGCGTAATAGGGCTGGATTACGGCGATTAGACACGAAAATCCAAGGAGAAACGGCGTGGCTCCAGCAAGGACTAAATCCCCGTAAGACTTGGTGCCAGGATCGCGCTCGACTCGACCGATTGCAACGTTAACGATAAACGGTCCGGTCGCGTCCAAAAGGGCAATTCCAAATATGGTGACGGCAACGACTAGCGCAGACGGGCGATAAGGATAAACCAAAGTCCCAGCATTCATCCCGTCCTTACCCCACCAACTCAGCAAGCCTATCCAACTCATTATAGTGAGCCGTCGCCGGCACCAGCAGCAGTTCATCCGCGCCGGCCGCACGGACATTCTCGATGGCTTCGCGAATGGCGTCGGGTGTGTGGCGGCTCATCGAATTAGCCATATAGCCCGCGATATCCTCGCCCATATATTTCATATAGCCGTGGACATAGTTCTTAAGTTCAGCTTCCGCGTCGGGCGCCAACGAGTACCAGAAACTGCCCATCAGATAAGGCTTCTCCGTGCGGCCCTCGGCCTTCCAGGCCGCTTTCGCCATATCGAATATCTGCTCGTGTCCCTCGCGATCTCCGCCCATCGAGCAACCATAGATGCCGTCGGCCCATTTGGCGGCGCGGGCGATTGCCTTGGGGCCCATCGCGCCGGAATAAAGCGGAATGTTGGCACCCTGCGGCGATACCGGACCGACTTCGTCGGCGCCTTCGAAAATCTGCTCGCCGCGCCAGACGCGCTTCATCTCGGCCACCTGGTCGTCCAGCCTTTGGTGGCGATGGGTGAAGGGCGCGCCGACCGCGCGGTAATCGTTCTCGCGCCCGCCGACGCCGACGGTAACGGACACGCGGCCGTTCGAGATCACGTCCAGCGTCGCCGCCTCCTTGGCGGTCATCACGGCGGAGCGCATGGGCAAAACATAGAGCGATGAGATGATGCGCACCCGCTCAGTCACTGCCGCGGCGGCGCTGAGGATAGTGTTCATCTCGAATGTATGGCCGGTCATCCGCTCGCCGCAGGACAGGCTGTCGAACGGTCCCTGGTCAATTTTCCGGGCCCAGGTGAGAATCCGGTCGCGATCATAGTCGCGCACCATATAAGGCATGCACACGCCGATTTTCATCGGATTCCCCCGTCCTTAGATTTATCGATTGCTGAAGGTCACATGACCCCGGCGCGCAGCAGATCATGCACGCTGACGATCCCGATGGGCTTGCGGTCCTCCACGACGAACATCGCAGTGAAGGGCTTATCGCTCATATTCATAACGCCCAGGGCCTCGGCAGCCAGCGCCTCGGGTCCGATCGTCTTGGGTTCGCGGGTCATAACCTCATCGACCGGGCTTTCGGTCAGGCCCGGTCCCATGTGGCGTCGCAGATCGCCGTCGGTGACGATCCCGATCAACCGGCCCTTGCCGTTGATCACCCCTGCGCAGCCGAAGCCGCGTTCGGTCATGACGATAATCGCCTCGGACATGGGCTGGTCGCGCCTGACGAGCGGCAGGGCCTGACTGCCGTGCATGATGTCGGAAACCTTCAACAGGACGCGGCCGATCTGCCCGCCGGGATGGAATGTCCGGTATTCTTCCTCGCTGAAGCCCCGACGCTCCATCAGGGCGACGGCCAGTGCGTCGCCCAACCCCAGCATCACCGTCGTAGAGGTGGTTGGGGCCAGGCCCATCGGGCAGGCCTCGGGTTCGCGCGGCAGGATAAGCGCCAGATCGGCGGCACGCGCCAGCGTGTTATCGCTGCCGCCGGTAATGGCCACCAACGGGATGGCAAAGCGGCGCGTATAGGCCAGGATCGCGTCGAGCTCGACCGCCTCTCCCGAGTTGGAGAGGGCCAGAACCGCATCGTCGGTCGTGATCATGCCGAGGTCGCCGTGACTGGCCTCACCCGGATGAACGAACAACGCGGGCGTGCCGGTCGAGGCAAAGGTTGCCGCAATCTTTCGCGCGACATGTCCGCTTTTGCCCATGCCTGTGACCACTGTGCGGCCCTTCAATCCGAAGAACAGCTCGACCGCCTGTGTGAAATCGCCATCGAGAATATCGGCGAGCGCGTTCAGCGCATGCGCCTCCTGCCGCAGGACGCGGCGCCCGGTTGCGATAACGGCCTCGGATGCGGCGGCGGAGCGGCGTTTTTGCGCCGGTAACGCGCGGGCATTCAGATGTTTTAATGCGGTGGATCTTTGCGACATGCGCGGACGATAGCGGGGCCGACCTGCGCAGACAACTCCGGTTGCAGGGGGCACAAAATGAAAGTCCCGAATTCGCCTTGAGACCGCGCTCGAAAATGCTACCTTCGACGCGACGCAGCACATTTGTCAGGTTTGGAGTTCGCATGACGACCGTTCGGATAGGTTTTTTGGTAGCGATCCTGGCTCTGAGCGGATGCTCGTTGATAAAGCCGAAGATGGCCGACTCCGGTCCACCGATGCCGCAGACATATCTACTGTTTTTCCATCAGTGGAGCCCGACGCTCACACCTGAGGCAAAAACGATCATTGATCAGGCATCGGCCAAGGTCATCGAAAAGAAGCCATCCACCGTGGCGGTGGTCGGTTATACCGACAATGTCGGCCCGGCAGAGGACAATAAGCGCTTGGCCGAACAGCGGGTGAAAACGGTGAAAGACGCGATGATCGCCGACGGCGTAGATCCCAAACTGTTCCTCAGCATCCCGTTGGGGCCGGCAGACGACAACGCCGGCATGACAGGCGACCGCCGCATAGAAATCCGGCTAACCTACGGAAGTTGAGCGACCGGGGGCAAGCCGAGCCAGTCAGCTGCCCCCTCACCCGCTTGCTTTCCCAAAGCAAAACAGGTGGTTAGCAGATATCCGCCGGTGGTCACCTCCCAATCCAGCATTTCACCCGCAGCGAAAATGCCGGGCAGGGACTTGATCATCAAATCTTCGGATAGATCGTCCCAGACTAAGCCGCCGGCACTGGATATCGCTTCCCCGATCGGGCGCGGGGCGACAACCGTCAATTCCAAACATTTCAAGCGTTGGGCGAGGACGGCCGGGTCGGCAAGCTCGACCGGCGAGGACCGCTCTCTAAGGAGCCCGGCCTTGACACCCGTGATCCCAACGGTCCTACGTAGATGTTCGGCCAACGACCGACTGCGGCGCGGCTGACTGAGCGCGCAGGCCAACCGATCGGTCGAATGGTCGGGCAAAAGATCGAGCGTCAGCGTTGCGGCGCCGTCCGCCGCGATACGGTCGCGCAGCTTGGCGGACAAAGGATAAACGCCGCTACCCTCGATCCCCGTCGCCGTAACCACGAACTCGCCGCGATGGCTTGCACCCTCGGCAGTGAGAACCGCCGGCTTGACCGGCTGACCGGCGAAGCGCTCACGGAAATGTTCGCTCCAGTCGACGTCGAATCCGCAATTCGCCGGCAGCAATGGCCTGACCGGTACACCCTTTTGCCGCAAGATTTCGACCCAGCGCCCATCGGAACCAAGCTTGGGCCAGCTGGCGCCGCCGAGCGCCAGGATCGTCGCGTCGGCGGCGAATGAAGACAGGCCGTCTTCGGTGTCAAAAGCCAGGTATCCACCGGCGTCCCAGCCCGTCCAGCGATGCCGGACGTGGAAACGCACGCCCGCGCCGCGCAGCCGTCTGAGCCAAGCGCGCAGCAACGGCGCGGCCTTGAAATCGGCCGGAAAGACACGCCCCGAACTGCCGACGAAGGTCTCGATGCCGAGCCCATTCGCCCAGGCGCGAACCGCCGCGGGACCGAACCGGTCGAGGGCTGTGACGAGCCTGTCGCGCCGCTCGCCGAACCGGCCGAGGAAGTCGGGGTAAGGTTCTGCATGGGTGAGATTAAGGCCGCTTTTCCCGGCCATCAGGAACTTGCGCCCGACTGACGGCATGGTGTCAAAAAGATGCACCGCCGCGCCGCGGATAGCGGCGGCTTCGGCGGCCATCAGTCCGGCGGGGCCGCCGCCGACGACGGCGACGACCGGTACGGTCATTGCCCTCCGGCCGCCCAGGGCTTCAAGAGCACGATCGCGACGATGCCGACCACAACGCAATAGTACGCAAAGGGCCGCAGCGCCTTGACTTCATGCAGCCGGAAATACCGCGTCAGGAAGGCAACGCTGAGAAAAGCCAGGACGCCGGCGACAACTCCACCCACAATCGACTTGGTCATATAATCGGCGACGTCGTGTCCGTGATGTACCTTGTCCAGTACCTTCGGTATCTCAAGCAGGCCAGCGCCCAGGATGATCGGCGTCGCCAGCAGGAATGAAAAATGCGCCGCGGCGTCAGGGCTTAGTTTTCGCCGCAGTCCCGCGATGATAGTGACGCCCGAGCGCGAGATACCGGGTATAAGGGCGAAGGCTTGGGTGATCCCTATAATCAAGGCATCCCAGATGGTCAGTGCCTCGAGCGGCTTGCCTTCGGGCGCACCAGCTGAGGCCGACTTTAGATGCCGCCAGCGGTCGCCGACAAAAAGAATGATGCCGTTGATTACCAGAAGCGCCGATGCCAAAGTTGGAACCGCAAACATCAAGCGCAGCGTGTGGTTGAGCGCTGCACCGGCAATTGCCGCAGGCACGGTACCAACAAGCAGCATGAGAATGAGCCGTCGCTGCGCCGCGCGTATCGAAGGATCGCCGCCGCCGAAGAGCGCCAGCAGCAGGTTTAGCCAATCGCGCCAATAGAAAATCAGCAGCGCAGCGGCGGTACCGAGATGGAGAATGACCAGGAAGGGCAGCATACCTGGCCCCTTGGGGTCTAACGGCCAATGCAGGACACCGGGAACTACGACCGCATGCCCAAGGCTGGAAACCGGGAAAAGCTCGGTCACGCCCTGCAAAATTGCCAGAGCGATGACCTGTAAGAAATTTAGCGGCATTCGCCCCTCACCCTTTGGTTTTCTAAGTTATCCGATCGTAAAGACCTTAACCTCCCAAAGAGTCGGAGGCCAGAACAGACATTCCATGATCATGCCGTCAAAAAGCCCCGAAACGGTTTGGTGCGGATTGTGGTTTGCACTATGACGCGGGCATTTCGGGTGGTCACGTACGTGACACGCATGTAGATTCGAAACCGCAATTTAGGAGGATGGTTTGGCGGTACTCGGCAGCAAGCGGGCGATCGGCGCAATTGCAGTCGCCGTGCTGCTCTGTGTCGCTACATCGCAGGCCGCATCGACCTCCTCGTCTCAGACATATCAACTGACAATAGGCGGAGGCTCGGTGGATAGTGCCGCCTTCCGCTGGAGTTCGGCGTTGGCGGAAACATTATCTCGCCCGCCTGGCCTGCCAGATTGCGACCCAGTTGCTCCCTGCGGCGTCCCGGGCGTGGTCGCCGGAGCGCAAACTTATGACGACGGCAAGTCGCTGCTGGCCGCACTCGCCGACGCCAAAATAGCGACTGCGGTTATGCCGGTCCTGTCGCTCGTCCGGGACCGATGCGATGCTGCGAAGGGACAAAAGGCCTCCCAGGTATCGACGCTAAAAATTCTTTACCGCCAACCGCTGTATTTGGTGGTGCATGGTGGAGCTGCACCGAATGCGCACCCAGCTGAATGGGTGGGCAAGACTTTGGCGACAGGCCTGCCTGGAACCGATTCCGAGACCGTGACACTGGGGTTACTCGATGCCTATCGGGTGCCACGTAGCAAGGTTAAATTGCTGCGTTTACCACCTGCAGGCATTGTCACCGCGCTGCGCGACGGTACGGCCGCGGTGGGGTTTTTACTCGGCCATGTTTTCGACGCGCCAGTCGGCACCCTCGTGAATCACGGGTTTACATTAATGTCGCTACCAGACAGTGCTGAGCGGACCCACCTTCTGCAGGCCATTCCGGCTTTGGAGCCAAGCGCAATTCCGCCAGGAACCTATCCCGGCATTCCTGCGATCTCGATAGTGGCTCAGCCTGTCGCCTGGGTCGCTGGCCCGGGCCTGGACCCCGATCTGGCCGAGAAATTGGTCACCGCCATTTCGGAAGTCCACAACCAGGCCCGAATTGCCGAGATGGTCGACTCCGCAACGCCTGTTCCGGACGGGGAGGCATTCCAGCGCCTACCCGTGCCGCTCGCAGACGGGGCCAAAGCTGTTGCCCTGTCAAAGCACTTGCCATTCGGAATCATCGACTGTGCAGTTGCGACCAAGCGTTAGCGGATAAAAGCCCTCTCGCTGTGCCGGGTGAATGTGTGTCGAGCATCCCAGCCACGCCGAGATCGCGTTGCTCTAAACGCAGAGGGTCGCCATATCAATGCGTCAAACCTAACAATTCTCTGGAGTGGACACATGATCATCGGCGTTCCGAGGGAGATCAAAACTCTGGAATTTCGTGTCGGGTTGGTTCCCGATGCCGTCAGCGAACTGGTTCGATTTGGCCACCAGGTCCTGGTCGAAACCCATGCAGGCGACGGCATCAGCGTTGATGATGAAGAATATCAGAGGGCCGGCGCTGAGATTATGATGACCGCCAAGGAAATTTTTTCCGCTGCCGACATGATCATTAAGGTCAAAGAACCGCAGCAAGGCGAAGTCAAAATGCTGCGCCCAGGCCAGATATTGTTCACCTATCTCCATCTTGCTGCCGATGAGATACTTACCCGCGAATTGCAGCAGAGCGGTGCAATTTGCATTGCCTATGAGACCATCACCGACACCCAGGGTCACCTGCCATTGCTGCAACCGATGAGCGAAGTTGCCGGTCGGATGTCAGTGCAGGTGGGCGCTCATTGCCTGGAGAAGGAGGCAGGGGGGTCCGGCATACTGCTGGGCGGCGTTCCCGGAGTTCCCGCCGCGCAAGTCGTCGTGTTGGGCGGCGGCACAGTCGGCACCAATGCGATCCGAATGGCCGTCGGCATGGAATCGCAAATTACCGTCATCGATCGCTCAATCGCCCGCCTGCGCGAACTCGACGACATGTTCGGCAGCCGTATCCAAACAGTCTACTCTACCACCGACACAATCGCACGGGCCGTCGCGAAAGCGGATTTGGTGATCGGCGCGGTCTTGATACCAGGTGCGGCTGCACCACGGCTTGTTACAAGACCGATGTTGCGCTCCATGCGGCGAGGGTCAGCCCTGGTCGATGTTGCGATCGATCAGGGCGGCTGCTTTGATACATCGCGACCGACAACCCATGCCCACCCTACCTATATCGAAGAAGGGGTCGTCCATTATTGTGTAACCAACATGCCCGGTGCGGTGCCGCGCACTTCGACATTCGCACTTAACAATGCGACGCAACCATTCGTGATCGCTCTGGCCAATAAGGGCTGGAAGGCAGCCATGTCCGAGAATTTGCATCTTCGGCGTGGTCTCAATGTGTGCAATGGAACATTGACCAACGAGGGGGTCGCTGCTGCCTTCGGTAAGACCGCGACCGACCCTTCGGAATTGCTGGCAGCGTAAACTGATGCACTAGATTGTTACTGGGTGCGACGAAGGGTGAATTGCCAATCCGCCCGCGCCACGATAGTAGGTCACGCTGCATTTTGCTCAACTAGAATTCCGAGACCTGACAATGCCCGAGATTTACGTCACCGACCGCAAAGGAACAGAATTTCCGGTCGATGCCACGAACGGTTTCACTCTAATGGAAGCCATTCGCGACGAAGGAAAATTCGAGCTTGCCGCTATCTGCGGTGGGATGATGTCCTGTTCGACCTGCCATGTTTATATCGACGAAAATTGGCAGGCCCAGATGCCGCCTATGACGCGAGACGAGCGCGAATTGCTCGAAGAGTCCTCGCATTATGAGCCCGGTTCGAGGCTCAGCTGCCAAATCGAGATTAAGCCTGAATTGGAAGGTCTTCGCGTGACGGTCGCGCCCGAGGATTAACCTCCAAGTCCGGGACGGTGGGGGTAAGCCTGGGAGCTCTGACAACCGGTCAGACTGAGGCGCCCCGATTGGCGCCTTATCCTGATACTACGATTTGGTGGAGCTAGGCGGGATCGAACCGCCGACCTCGTCATTGCGAACGACGCGCTCTCCCAGCTGAGCTATAGCCCCGAATCTCAAATCGCCTGAGGCGGCGGAATATGGTCAGACGCCCCGGCGGTGTCAAGCCAGGTCTTGGACACAACTCGGGGCAATGCTTGCGCGACTCACGCAGGACCGATAGCTTCCGCGATTATCGAAGGGCTGGAGCAATAATGTTTATTATCGCGATCGTCGCGCAGTTGATCGATGTCGTCCTCGGCCTCGTTATTTGGGTCATCATCGCGCAGGTTATCGCAAGCTGGCTGGTCGCTTTCGGGGTAGTCAACACCCGTAACCGGGCCGTTTATATGATCGTAGATACCCTGGACCGGGTAACCGTTCCGATCCTGCAGCCGATCCGCCGCATTGTTCCGCCATTCGGCGGTCTGGACCTTTCGCCGCTTATCCTGCTCCTGTTGATCGACTACGTCATCCGTCCAATTTTGCATCACTATATTCCAATCGCATATTTTTGATTCCATGTTGCCGCGGGAAACCTTCCGCCGGAAACCCGATGGCGGCCGGCTTTTGGATCGCGATCTCGGCAATGTCGTAATTGGCGTCGCCGACCGATACTCGGGTGCTGAGCAGATGCCATCGCCAAGCCTGTCGTTCGTCGCTTTAGTCGGGCCATGACGGATTTTCATAGCGCGCCGATATCGGAGGTTCCCAGCGCCGAAGCATACTGGGTGATCCGTTCGCCAGTCGCATACGCACTGATCCTGCTGCTAAGCCTCGCGCTTTACCTTCCCGGCTTACAGACCATTCCGGCGGTCGATCGCGATGAAGCACGATTCGCGCAAGCCACACGCCAGATGCACGAGACCGGCGACTATATCGACATCCGCCTGCAGAATGAGGCGCGTCTTAAAAAGCCGGTAGGCATCTACTGGCTGCAGGCGGCAGCCACTTGGCTTGCAGGTGGCGAAGACCCGGCAAACCCCGTTTGGACCTATCGCCTGCCGTCCTTGATAGGCGCACTGGGCGCGGTCCTAGTGACCTTGGCAATCGGGCGGCGCTGGATGGGAGCAGAGGCCGGTTTTCTGGGTGCCGCCTTTCTGGCGACGACGCTATTGCTCGGAGTAGAGGCGCGGCAAGCCAAAACCGACGCCGTATTGCTTCTGACCATACTGCTGGCATTAGCCGGTCTCGCCGACGCCTGGATGCCCGATATCGGTGCGCCACCGTTGGTTCGCACCCGTTGGATTCCTTTCTGGGGGGCGATTGGTGTCGGAGTTTTGGTCAAAGGCCCGATTATATTGGTCGTTCTAGCTCTTACCTCAATTGCGCTTTCCATCATCGATCGGCGGGTCGCGTGGTTTCTACGATTGCGCCCTTGGCCAGGGATTGCAATTACACTGGCGATTGCTTTGCCGTGGTTGATCGCTATCACTCTATCGAGCCACGGGGCCTTCATCAGCCAATCGCTGGGGCACGACATGGCGGCGAAACTGTACGGTGCTCAGGAATCGCACGGCGCTCCGCCTGGCGCTTACATCGCGATGTTCCCCGTTATTTTCTGGCCGAGTTCACTTTTCGCCTTGCTGTCGGTACCCTGGATTTGGCGTAATCGCCACGACCGAGGCGTCATTTTTTGTCTGGCCTGGATCGTCCCATCCTGGCTTCTATTCGAAGTTGTGCCGACCAAGCTACCCCACTATGTCTTGCCCCTGTTTCCGCCCGTCGCTTTGCTTGCAGGCGCAGCGTTGTCTGACCGGCTGGACATGCGACCAACAGCTTGGCGGCGGTGGTTTTTACATATCGCAATCGGCCTGTGGACCCTGGTCGGAATCGCTCTGGGTGCGATCGTCGTCGCCGCAGCTCCGTTGGGCGACGGGCGACTATCGATACGCGGCATACTTGCCTCTACTGCCATATGGACGCTAACCGCAGGAGGTGCTTGGCTTTACTGGCAGGGGAAGAGACGCCAAGCTGCTACCCTAGCAATCGCCTTGGCGGTTGTCGTGTGGGGTGCGGTTTTTGGTGCTGCGCTTCCCGCGCTGGATTCCCCATGGATCGCGTCTCGTCTGAAGACAGCCCTGTTTCAGAGGCTTCCCGCCGGCCACGGCCCGGTGCTCATTGCCGGGTATTCAGAACCAAGTGCAGTATTATCGCTGGGCACCGATACGCGCTTCGGCAATGGCGGCGACGCTGCCGACCTACTGGACGATACTGCCAACGCGGTTGCGATTGTGAGTGAGGATCAAGCAGCCGCGTTTTCCGCCAGAGTGGTCGAACGGCATATCGCCGTCGAACCCCTCGGAACTGTCGCAGGGTTCAATTATGCCAAAGGGAAGCGGGTAAGCCTGAATCTATATCGGCGCCTACCGCAATGAAATCAGCGGTAAGGACGGATTTTCTTGGCATAGGCTTCATCTTAGCGACCCTTCTCGCTTTTGCACTCGATCAACCGATCGCGCGCGCAATGGCAGGAATGAATCCATTCGTATTGCGAATTGCTCGCTTTGTAACTTGGTTCGGTCAGGGAGGCGTTATCCTTTATCCAGCCGGCATCACGATCCTCGCCGGGCTTAGCATCCGATATTTGATACCGGATCTGGATAAGCATCTGGACAACCCGATCAAGAAAACAGCTTCGACCTTTATCGTCGTCGCCGCGGCAGGCTTATCGGACGACGTCCTGAAAATCGTATTTGGGAGGGCGCGCCCTTATCTTTGGCTTGCTGGCGACCAAAGCGGCTTCCATTTCTTTCGAATCGGTGCGCGCTTTGCGTCTTTCCCGTCGGGCCACACCACGACTTCTGTTGCCGCGGCACTTGTCTTTTCAGCAATTTTTCCGCGTTTGTGCCCGGCGTTTTGGGGGGCTGCGGTATTGATTGGTTTGACCAGAGTATTGCTCGACCTGCATTATCTTTCCGACGTATTCGCGGGCGCCAGTTTGGCTTGGATAATTACCCCCCCCCTCATCGTGAAGTTGCGGAATTGCGGATGGTTACCGACAAGCAACAGGACTCACGCCGAGGAGACGTAGTCGAAAGTAGAAAAAATTCACTTCGATCGGAACTGACTCGACCTATAATGTCTTACCATTGGCATGGGTGGAAAGATGTTCATGTCTCTTGGTTCAAAAGATCACTCGGAAGGAGCCGTTGCGCTTTCCACGAGCCCACAGCCGACGCAACCGGCTTGGTATCTGCGCGGCCGCTGGCTGTTTGCGATTTGGGTCCTATTTTCCGCGCTTTGGGTGATGGCTGTTGGATATGAGTTATTTGAGCGCGTGAGCACGCAGGCCGATATGTCGCGCGACGTCGAGAACGACCTAAATCAAGGTTTCGTCACAGCCAGCTGCGTGGGAACAAGTTGCAATAGTGAGGCCGGCAATGTCGCGATATCCGTTTCACCATCGCAAAACTGGATGGGTATCGCTTCAACTTATTTGCGCTTCGGCAGCGATGAAATGGCTGAAACGGTATTAGGACCGCCGGCAGCGCTGCTTGTGATAGGGCTGGGTGGCGCGTTTCTGATTAGACGGCGCCTTGCCAAGACTGAACCTGACCGGACTTAAGTTTCAATAATCAGAAAAATATTCCGATACTGGGCCGGCAACAGACTAAACCTTAAGCAGCGCGTTCGCTGACGATCTTCTCAACCTGCTTCTTTAGATTGCGCATCTCGGTATCGAGTTCGGCTGAGCGAGCATTGATAAGATAGGCATCGAGACCGCCTTTATGCTCAATCGTGCGCAACCCGTTGGTCGAAACGCGAAAGCTAATATTGCGTCCCAGCGCTTCGCTGAACAACGAAGTCTGTTGGAGGTTTGGCAAGAAACGCCGACGCGTTTTATTATTCGCATGGCTGACATGGTTGCCGGTCTGAACGCCCTTACCGGTCACGGCGCAACGACGGGCCATGGTTAAATCCTCGAACTGGAGCAAACAAAAGCGCGCGTAACGAATGGCCACGCGCGAAGGCGCGGAAACTACGCGAAGCCAAGTGCATTAGTCAAGCGTATCCGGCATGAGCGCCCC